>JABMPZ010000035.1 GCA_013203565.1 Parcubacteria group bacterium
CGATCGTTCCCAAATGTCCGAAAATATTAATATGACAGATGGCAACAAATGGGCACGATCGTGCCCATTTGTTGCCAAATATTTTGTCGCTACTTACGACGATCGTCGTAAGTAGCTACAAAATATTGAGATCCTTCGGATTACCTCAGGATGACGCTGGACTCGGGCTCGGGGGCTCGGGCTCAAGGCTCGTCTGACGGAGTCAACGCTCGTCCTTGGGGCTGTTGGGGAGGTTAGGGGAGTTAGGGAAGGACTCGGGGAGGGCTCCAGATTACTGTCGGGGACTGACTCCGGACTCGGACACAAAAATAAACGATGACAAACTAGTACGATCGTACTGGAATGTCACGAAATGTTTATCAATACTGTTTAGGCATTCAAAATGTCTTTTTTTGTTGCAAAAAGCTTAAATTTTTGATAAAGTGGGGCATATGGCTAAAAGCAGAAGAGGTTTTAATTTAATAGTTATTATTGTTTTGGCATTTTTATGTTTTAATTTCATTTATCCTCAAGGTATTAACAAGGGGATTTCTTTTATTAAACCAAAGGTAAGTGGTATTCCTGTTTTAAGTCGTCTGACATATTTTCCAGAAAGAAACTTTAAGTTAGGTCTTGATTTACAAGGTGGTAGTCATTTGGTCTATGAAGCAGACCTAAGTGCTGTTGAGGGTGAAGAGCAAGGAGAGGCAATGGAGGGATTGAGAGATGTTATTGAAAGAAGAGTTAATCTTTTTGGAGTTGGAGAGCCAATGGTAGCCATACAAGAAGTAAAAGAGAGTAGAAGATTAGTAGTTGAGCTTCCTGGTATTAAAGATGTAAATGAGGCAATCCGTATGATAGGGGAGACGCCATATCTTGAATTCAAAGAAGAAAGAGATGAGGAAGAAAGAGATGAGCTTTTGAAGATACAAGAAGAGTTTCAAGCTGAAATTGAAGAGATATCATCTTCAGCATCAACTGAAGTTTTACAGGCAAAGTTTGATGAGTTTGCTGCTACTTATGAAGATCCATATTTTAGAGAGACAAAACTAACTGGTCAATATCTATCCAAGGCAGTTTTAAGTTTTGATCAGACCACAATGGTTGCATATGTCGTGTTAGAGTTTGATGATGAAGGTAAAGAACTTTTCAGCGAACTAACTAAAAACAATGTTGGTAAAAGATTAGCAATAGTTATTGACCAGTCCATTATCTCAGCTCCAGTTGTAAGAGAGGAGATAACAGGCGGGACTGCTCAAATTACAGGTGATTTTACAGTTGATGAGGCAAAGGAATTAGTTAGAAACCTAAATGCCGGTGCCTTACCTGTACCGATTGGATTAATTTCACAAACCAGTGTTGGGCCTACATTAGGTAGGATTTCTATGGAAAAATCATTAAAAGCAGGGATATTCGGGTTTTTAATGGTTTGTCTGTTTATGTTAATCTTCTATCGTCTTTCTGGTTTATTAGCTGGGCTATCGTTATTGATTTATGCAGGCATCTTATTAAGCTTATTTAAGTTAATTCCAGTAACCTTAACTTTAGCTGGTATTGGAGGAGCTGTGTTATCAGTTGGTATGGCAGTTGATGCTAATGTTTTGATTTTTGAAAGAATAAAAGAAGAAAGAATAACAGGAGATAGCTTCCAGTCAGCTTTAAGAATTGGTTTTGCGCGTGCATGGACTTCTATCCGTGATAGTAACATTACCACCTTACTTGTTGCTGTGATTATGTTTTCTTTTGGAAGTGGATTTGTAAAAGGATTTGCCCTTACATTAAGTTTGGGTATCTTAGTGAGCATATTTTCTGCTATGTTTGTAACAAAGACATTTTTAAGATTATTTGAAGGTACAAAGTTAGAGAATAATAAATGGCTTTGGCGCTAAAATTATGTATATACCATTTGTAAAATATAAGAAAGTGTTTTATGGGATTTCAATAGCATTGGTTTTGCTATCTATTGCATCAATGATTGTTTTTGGTTTGAAACCCGGAATTGAGTTTTCTGGAGGCAGTGCTCTTGAGCTTACATTTGAAGAACAGGTTCCTGATTTTGATGAAATAAGAGGAGCACTTCAAGAAATTGATCTTGGTGAGATTAGCTTACAGAAAACTGGTACAAATAGTATCATATTAAAAATGAAATTCATTGATGAGGAAACTCATCAGGATGTTCTATTAGCTATCAAGGGAGTAGGGGAGGTTCAACAGGGTTCAGAGGGTTTTCAAGTGATAGGCCCTGTTATTGGAGAAGAATTAAAAAGAAAAACCAAGATTGTTGTTATATTAGCCCTAATTTGTATTCTCATATACATTGCATTTAGTTTTCGTAAAATATCAAGACCAGTTAATTCATGGGTATATGGCTTGTCTGGCTTAATTGCTCTTTGTCATGATGTATTGATACCATTAGGTGTATTTGCTGTGTTGGGTAAGTTTTATGGGGTTGAGATTACAATACCAATCATTACTGCCTTTTTAACTGTGTTTGGTTATTCTATCAATGACTCTGTAGTTGTTTTTGATAGGGTAAGAGAAAACCTTTTGAAAGATACAGGAACTGACTTTAATGGTATTGTTGAGAAAAGCTTAAATCAAACGCTTACTCGTTCTATAAATACATCTTTTACAACTTTGTTGGCTTTGTTTGCTATATTCTTTTTAGGCGGTGAAACATTAAGATATTTTTCTTTTGCATTGATTTTGGGAATTGGATTAGGAACTTATTCTTCTTTGTTTTTAGCTACACCATTACTTACAACCTTTCTTTGGCTTAAAGATAAAAGAAGGTCAAGGTAGAGTTCTTAACAGTTTTCCTTGACAAAAACTATTCCGTATGCTTAAATAGAGTTATAGACAGTTACAAAAAATATGTCAGAAAAATATAATTATAAAAATATATGTGTTGGGGTTCTATCTCAATTACCTCAAAAGCAAAAGAATGTCCTTGAAAGAAGGTTTGGTTTAGTTGGTAGCAAAACAGAAACCCTTCAGAAAATAGGGGATGATTTTGGCGTAACAAGAGAAAGAGTCCGTCAGATTGAAGCAGAGGCATTTTCAAAATTAAGAAAACAAGAGGAAATAAGTGAATTAAGTAATGTATTTACACATTTTGTTAAGCACTTAGGAGAGCTCGGTGGATTAAAAAGAGAAGATATTCTATTAGCTGATTTAGGTGGAGAAGATTTTCAAAACCATGTTTTGTTTCTTTTTACATTAGGTAATGATTTTCATCGTGTAGGAGAAGATAATACTGTTTATTCTTTTTGGACTACTGAACAGGATATTCCTTCAGAGGTAAAGACATCAGTAGATGGGCTTGTAAAGAGATTCAATAAAGCAAAACAACCATTACAAATTAGCGAAGTTTCATCTAAAGAGCCAAAAAAGAATAAGTTTTTACTAAGAGTGTTTGAAATTGCAAAAGATATTGAACAAGGCCCATTGGGTAACATTGGTTTAGTAAGTTGGCCAGAAATTAAGCCAAGAGGTGTAAGAGATGCTGCTTTTCTTTGTTTGAAAAAAGAAGGTAAACCATTACATTTTAGAGACATTGCTGTTTTGTCTGGTAAGCTTAACGGAGAGTTTTTTAGTAAGAAAAAAGTTCTACCTCAAACAGCTCATAATGAACTGATAAGAGATGATAGATTTATTTTAGTTGGCAGGGGAGTGTATGCTCTAAAAGATTGGGGGTACAAAGAGGGGACAGTAAGAGATGTAATCAAACAAGTTTTATCTAAAGCAAAACAACCAATGAAAAAAGAGGAAGTAGTTAAACTGGTTTTAGCTCAAAGAATGGTAAAACCAAATACTATTTTACTTAACTTAAATAGCCAAGCAGAGTTTTGTAAAGGAAACGACGGTAGATATACTATAAAAGTTTAATAATTCCATGAGAATAGCCGATGGTTTATTCACACGAAAGAAGCCCTATACACTATGGGTTTTTTTTGTTAAAATGACTAAATAGGTTACTTTCCTAAAAAGTTTTACAGAATTAATCATATGGAGATAATTAGATTTTGGGTAAACATTTTAATAGTTTTAGGATTTATATTGTTTTTTGTTTTGGCATACTTTTGTGTTCTTTGGACAGAAAGAAATCCACGCAAGAAGGAAAACATATTAGGTGGTGCTATGGTGTCTTGGATATATTCGTTTAAGATTTTTTTAATGGCAGTAATAGTATTCTCTCTTATCTATATTATGATATCTATCTTTTAATATATGACACTTGCTTTTATACAACCATATTTTGATTTATTCTGCGTAGTACTCTGGCTAATCTTTAGAACATGGTGGTGGGTAATAATACCTCTATGTCTTTACTTCCCAGCCAAGGGGCTTTATCTATGGTGGGTTAGATGGGAGATAGAATATGCTGGGATTAGTTGGACTGTTTTAGAGTTTGTTCCTCCATCAGAAGTTGAAAAACCATTCCGTGCAATGGAAGATATATTTACTGTTCTATGGTCAATCTATGATGGGGCTAATTGGAGAGAACAATGGTGTTCTGGTGAGTTGCCAAAAGGCCCTTACTGGATGTCTTTTGAGATTACAAGTAAAGCAGGTGAAATCCATTTCTATATCAGAACAATGAAAGGAACAGAGAAGTTTGTTAAAGGTATTATCCATGCTCATTATCCAGATACCGAGATATTTGAAGTTGAGGATTATGTGAAAAATGTTCCACAGGATTTACCTAATGAAAAATATGATGTATATATGGAGCCATTGAATTCAGTGAAGGATAGTTCTTATCCTATTAAAACTTATCAGTTTTTTGAAATAAGGCCAGAGGAAATAGAACAACGAAAGAAAATTGACCCGATGTCTCGTTTATTAGAAGATATGGCAAAGCTAAAAGAAGGTGAAGAGCTTTGGTTTCATACAACAATTACTCCTGTTGCTAATAAGGATAATAAGTGGATAACACGAGGCAGAGCATTAGCCGATGAACTTTCAAAAAGACCTGTGAAACCAGACCGCATATCAATGATAGGCGAAGCATTGAAGTATCTGTTTCTTGTTAAGCCACCTTATACAGAAGAGAAAAAAGAAGAATCAGTTATACCTGTAGAGATGCGCCTTACTCCAGGTGAAAGAGAAATAGTAGAAGGTGTTGAAAACAAGATTACAAAAAAGGGTTTTGTAGTTTGTTGTCGTGCTTTCTATATCTATGAGCCAGAAGCATTTGTTTCGCCTAATAAAAGAATTCCTCGTTCCTATTTTATGCATTTTAATACCGAGCATATGAACAATATCAGGGATTGGAGTGGAACAAAAACAAGGATTCATTATCTTTTCAGAAAGCGTCGTTTATATGCAAGAAAGAAAAAGGCATTTAAGAAAACTATAAATAGATTTCCTCCGATGTTTCCAAATAGAATGGGGAAAAACACTGGCACTATGGTTTTGAACGCTGAAGAATTAGCAAGTATTATTCATTTACCAATGAAAGCAGCCGATTTACCACCAGGAGTTCCAAGAGTTGCAGCTAAAAAGGGCGGGCCTCCACCTAATATACCAACAGAGTAAGGGCTCGGGTTCAATAATCAATAACCAATATGGCAAAAGAAAAAGAAGAAATCAATTTTTTTGGAGAGACAAGCTTCAGACAAGAAAGAAAGAAGTTCGGCATCAAAATAGATGACCGTCGCCGTCATTTGTATATGATAGGTAAAACTGGTATGGGTAAAACCGGTGTTTTGAGGAATATGATTATTCAAGACATTAAAGCAGGGCATGGAGTTGGGTTTGTTGACCCTCACGGAGAGGCAGCAGAAGAACTTTTGGACTTTATTCCAAAAGAACGACTAAAAGATGTTGTCTATTTCAATCCATCTGATTTAGATTATCCAATTAGCTTTAATGTAATGGAGCAGGTTGATGCTGAACAAAGGCATTTAGTAGCAAGTGGCATGATGGGTGTCTTTAAGAAGATTTGGCCTGATGTTTGGTCAGCCAGAATGGAATATATCTTAAATAACTCTATCTTATCCTTACTTGAGTACCCAGGTTCTACCTTGCTTGGTGTTAACCGTATATTGGCTGACCCTGAATACAGGGAGAGAGTAGTTGAGAAGATAAAAGACCCAGTTGTAAAGGCATTTTGGACACAAGAGTATTCAAGATACTCCCAGAGATATGAAGTAGAAGCAACTGCAGCTATTCAGAATAAAATAGGGCAATTTATTTCCTCTCCACTTATCCGTAATATCATAGGTCAGACAGCTTCTTCTATTAATATGAGGGAGATAATGGACAAAAAAAAGATTTTAATTCTCAATCTTTCCAAGGGTAGAATAGGGGAGGATTCTTCAAAACTTTTAGGCGGACTACTTATTACTAAACTACAGTTAGCAGCAATGTCTCGTGTAGATATTTCTGAAAATGAAAGAGAGGACTTCTTTTTGTATGTTGATGAGTTTCAGAACTTTGCAACAGAATCATTTGCCACTATTTTATCAGAGGCAAGAAAATATCGTTTAGATTTAACTTTAGCTCACCAATATATTAGCCAAATGGAAGATGTAGTAAGAGATGCTGTGTTTGGTAATGTAGGTACTTTAATTAGTTTTAGAGTTGGGGCTGAAGACGCAGAGCATTTAGAAAAAGAATTCTTTCCAGAGTTTACTGCTCCTGATTTAGTTAACCTGCCTAAGTATAATATATATGTAAAGCTAATGGTTGATGGTGTGGCTGGTAGGCCATTTTCTGCTACGACTTTAGTTCCGTTTGAGCCACCTGAAAAACCCTGCACTCAAGAGATAATAAAGTACTCACGAGAGCAATATGCCACTGACAGAGCAACTATAGAAGAAAAAATAGCTAAATGGACAGGTGATTTTATTAAAAAAGAAACATCATCCTCTCAAGGCGGTGCCGTAAAAGAGATGTATGATGTTGAATGTCAAAAATGTGGGAAGTGGGCCAAGGTTCCTTTTAAGCCAGACCCATCAAGACCTGTTTTTTGTAAATCATGCTTAAAGAAAACAGATAAAGAAAAAACAGGAAATATTGAGCAGGAAGATGATGATGTGAATACTTTTTCTCTTGAAGAGTTACTTCTAAAGAAACCAGTTTCTTTTAAGGGTAAGAAAAATCAAGCTGGAAGTGTCCAAGGGGTAAAAGAAGATGTAAAAGATAAGAAACAGACCGATAAAGAAGAACTAAAAAAAGCATTAAAGGACTCGCTTAACAATTCTGACAATTCTGACAGTTCTGATACTAATCCAGAGGATAAGAGCGAGGCAAAAGAAATTAAACCCGGTGAAGTGGTTAAGTTTGATTAATATTATTATGTTCCGTCCTCTTACAGATTACAATTTTTATAACAAACAGGTGTTATTGAGGTGTGACTTCAATGTACCTATTCAAGATGGCAAAGTATTAGATGATTTTAAGATACAAAATGCGCTTTTTACTATAAAATTTCTAAAAAAAGCAGGTGCAAAGATATGCATCTTAACACATCTTGGTCGTCCTTGGGATATTAAGGATAAAAAGAAAAGACAGGAGAAGTTCACATTGAAGCCAGTTTATGAAAAGTTACAAGAACTCTTAAAAGAAGATATTTATTTTATTTCAGATGAGATTGGTAGGGGAGTCAGAAGAAAGATTAAGAAAATGAATCAAGGTGATATTGCAATGTTAGAGAATCTACGGTTCTATAAAGAAGAACAAGAAAATAAAGAAAAATTTGCTGAGAAATTATCTTTGTTGGGCGATGTTTTTGTGGGAGAACACTTTAGTGTCTGTCATAGGAAAAATGCTTCTATTGCTATTTTACCTCAACTTTTGCCTGATAGAATTATGGGGCATCAGTTAGCAAAAGAGATTGAAATGCTATCAAGGATATTTAATCATCCACCAAAGCCATTAGTTGTTGTGATTGGTGGAGCAAAAGTTGATTCTAAAATAAGAGTAGGAGTCAATCTGCTTAAAAGTGCTGATTTTTTACTTTTTGGAGGCAAAATTGCAAATACTATTTTAACAGTACAAGGTATTTCTATTGGCAAGCCATGGCCTAAAGAAGCCGTAGTACAACTTGCAAGGCATTTTAACCTTACTGATACTAAGATTTATTTGCCTGTTGATGTAATAGTTTCATCTGACCCAGAAGGAAAAGACCTTATTAGGGAAACAGCCCCTGGTGTAGTTAGAAAAGATGAAGATATCTTTGACATAGGCCCAGAAACAATATATACTTTCTGTGAGATTATAAAATCAGCTGGTTCTGTGTTTTGGGCAGGGCCATTAGGGCTTTATCAGACCGAGCAATATATGAAAGGCACAAAAGCCATAGGTGAAGCGATTGCTAATTGCAATGCCGAATTAAAAATAGTTGGCGGAGGGGAAACAGTAGCCGCAGTAAGGTCTCTTGGACTTGAGGATAGATTTACTTTTATATCATCAGGAGGGGGAGCAATGCTATCTTTCTTGTCTCGCGAAAGAATGCCTGGTTTGGAAGCACTTAAAACACAATAAGATGATTAAAAACTTACAAAAAGCTGCTGATAGAATTAAAAAAGCAATTAAAAACAAAGAAAGAATAATCCTATATGGCGATTCTGATTTAGATGGCGTAACATCTGTTTTAATCTTGCAAGAGGCAATTAAAAGCTTATCAGGTGAAGTAACCTCTGTTTATTTTCCTGACTGGGAGGTAGAGGACTATGGTTTGAATGAAATTGCCTTGAAAAAGATAACCAAGTATGCCCCTGCCTTATTATGTTTACTTGATTGCGGTATAGGCAATTTTAAGGAATTAAAACAAGCTGAAAAGAATGGCTTTGATGTAATAGTTATTGACCATCATGAGATATTGGGTAAGATTCCAAAACATGGGTTAATAATAGACCCTAAACAGCCAGGTGATGAACATCCTTTTAAGAAATTAAGCACAGTTGCCATAGCTTATGAATTAAATTGTTTGCTTTTGGATGAAACATCAGATGGATTAAATCAAAGTTTCACAGAGTTGGCTGCCTTAGGGACTATTGCAGATATGATGCCCGAAGAGGGGACTAATGCGTTTGTTATTTCATCTGGAATTAGCTCTATTGTTTCAACCTCACGGCCTGGATTAAAAGCAGTTATAGATATAGCTATTAATAATGAGAGTGCTGGCAGGGCAATCTTTCAAAAACTAGTAACTGTTTTGAATATAAGTAAAGTAAAGGATAATTTATCCGGTACTTATAAGTTATTGTCAGAAAAAAATTATGATAAAGCAAAAGAAATGGCTAATGAGCTTCTTATAAATTCGGAACAAAGAAGTAGAGATATATATGAGTTAGTAGGGGATATTTCAGAAAAAGTAGATAATTCGGACTCACCATTAATTTTTGAGGGTTCTCCGAGCGTGATGCAGGTAGCAACAGGTTCTGTTGCTTCACGGCTTTGTAATAAGTATAAGAAACCCGCCTTTATTTTCAAAATGAAACAGGACAAAAGCAAGGGCTCTGTAAGAACACCAAAAGGAGTTGATGCTGTAGATGCTTTAAGAGCTTGTGATAAACACCTTGAAATGTATGGTGGGCATCCTCCAGCAGCTGGGTTTACAGTTAAAAACGAGAATTTAGAAAAGTTTGAAGAATGTTTAATTAAATATTTTAAAAAACATGGATAAAATAATTGTATATATAGACGGTGGCTCAAGGGGCAACCCTGGGCCTGCTGCTTTTGGAGTTGCTTTTCCTAATAAAAAGTATTCTGAGTTTTTAGGGAGAACAACTAACAATGAGGCAGAGTATAAGGGGTTGATTTTTGCTCTGAAAAAAGCAAAATCACTTTACGGTAAAGATAAAGTGAAGAATATGGAAATAGAGGTGAGGTCTGACTCTGAACTTTTAGTAAAACAAATGAATGGAGAGTATAAGGTAAAGAATGAAGGGATACAAAAGCTATTCCTTATTGCATGGAATCTAACAATTGACTTTAAGAAGTTAAAGATAGTCCATATTCTCCGAGAAGAGAATAAGGTAGCAGATGCTTTAGCGAATGAGGCGCTTGATAATGAAAAAAGACCACAAAAGTTATTCTAAACAAAAACCCCAGTAAGTAATAAGCCGAATTCTGTCGAGGGCAATCATTTATCTGGGCTGAACATTACTGCTCAGCTCTTGCGAACTACCTTACAGTCCCTTGCGGGGCTGTAAACTTCGGCGTATCCGGAGAACGTCGAAGTTTTGTTCTTGCACTCTGGTAGGGAATTTTGCCGTTTCACCCCTAATGTTTCCACTAGGGCTCGCCAAGTATAAATACTCGGCGTCCTGCGCTCTCGCGCAAAGACGTCTCTGTTCGCACCCCTAACCTCGCGGTCGGTGGGTATTACCCACTACCATTTTATTAAAATTTAATTTAATGAGTGTTCGGACTTTCCTCCCGAACTCTTACAGTCCGAGCAATTGCCTTACTTACTAGGGCATTTCAATTGTAACAGATTAAAGAGCGCTTGTCAAGCTCAATATTCCATACTATAATTTATGATAAGTAGAATGCTAAATTCAAAAACTAAAACTATTACATTTGCTGCTTTATTAGTAGCGAGCTTTGCTTTTTTAAGTAGAGTTTTGGGATTAGTTAGGAATAATCTATTGGGGAATATATTTCCAAGTGAGCAAGCTGATATATACTTAGCTGCGTTCCGTATTCCTGACTTTGTTTTCTCTATATTAATCACAGGGGGGATTGTTGCTGCTTTTCTACCTGTGTTTGCTAAATATTTTCAAGATGATGAGAAAAAGGCAAAGGAGTTAGCAGGTAGTGTTCTATTTGTATTCACATTTTCTCTTGCCTTGTTGTCATTTGTGCTATTTTTGTTTGCAGGAAAATTAACAGCACTTGTAGTTCCTGGTTTTTCTCAATATCAAAGAGAAATGACATCTGGGTTGATGAGGATAATGTTCTTGAGCCCTATTATTTTAGGTGTGTCAGCTATATTCTCAAGTATCTTACAGTATTTTAATCTATTCTTAGCTTATTCCTTAGCTCCTGTATTCTATAACCTTGGTATTATTTTTGGTATTCTGTTTTTAGCACCAAGGTATGGATTATCTGGTGTTGCCTTTGGTGTTGTAATAGGGGCTTTAATGCATTTATTAATTCAAATACCACCTGCCTTGAAACATTGCTTCTGTTTTAGGGTTCCATTTAAGCTCAACCATCCTGGGTTGAAGAGAATCTTTAAGCTTATGGCGCCAAGAACTATTGGAGCTGCTGGGTTTCAAATAAATCTTATTGTTATAACAGCAATTGCCTCAACACTGTCTGCTGGGGCTATTAGAACATTTAGTTTTTCAAATGATCTTTATGGGGTACCTATCGGCTTAATTGGCATCTCATTTGCAGCTGCAGTATTCCCTATGCTTTCTAAAAGTTTCACAGGAAAAGACGACAGGCATTTTATGAGTAATTTTTCAAATTCGTTTTCTCAAATACTTTTTTTAATAGTGCCTTTAACTTTTATGATGTTTTTATTAAGAGCCCATATCGTACGACTATTTTATGGTACGCTTTTAGTAGGTCCTGGTTACTTTGGCTGGGCTGATACACGGCTTACAGCGGCTTCTGTTGGTGTATTCTCTATTGCTATCTTTTCTGGATGCCTGATTCCTTTATTAGCTAAGACATTCTATGCAGCGCATGATACTAAAACCCCTGTTAAAATTACAATGGTTTCAGTGGTTTTAAATATCTTCTTAGCTTTAGGATTTGTGCGTCTTTTACAGTATACTAATGTATTTCAGAGGTTTACAATAAACTTTCTTCGCCTAAAAGGCATAGATGATATTGCTGTTGTTGGTCTTCCCTTGGCATTATCAATATCAAGTATAGTGCAGTGTATTTTACTCCTTGTTTTCTTGAGAAGAAAGTTAAAATTCATAAACTTTAACTTTGTTTCCAAGGTTTTATTTAAAGTAATCCCTGCAGGATTAGTAATGTCAGTTTTAATGTATCTTGGTCTTCGTCTTGGTGCTTTGTTATTCAATACAAGAACAGTATTGGGGCTTTTGTTTCAAGTTATATTAGTTTGTGTTATTGGAGTGTTTAGTTATCTCTTAATAACTGGTATAATGGGTTGTCAAGAATTAAAAGATATTGTTTTTTCCGTAAGAAAGCAATTTCGCGCTCGCCCTTAGGGCGTTTGGGGCAGTTGGGGTAGTTGGGGCAGTTGGGGAAGGGCTCGGGCTCCCCAACCCCTAACGCTCGCTCTTGGGGCTTTTGGGGAGTTTGGGGTAGTTGGGGAAGGGCTCCCCAACCCCTAACTCCCCCAACACCCCTAAACACCCTAAAAAGCCCCCAAAAGCAAATTATGTCTAACATTTGTAACTTTGTAATTATCGCTCACATAGACCACGGCAAATCTACTCTCGCTGATAGGTTTTTAGAAATGACTGGCACAATTAGTAAAGAAAACATTCAAGAACAACACCTTGATTCAATGGACCTTGAAAAAGAAAAGGGGATTACTATTAAGATGCATCCTGTTCGTATTTTATTCAGCGATGAAGGCAAGGACTATATTCTGAACCTTGTTGATACTCCAGGTCATATTGATTTTAGCTATGAAATATCTCGTGCCTTGGCTTGTGTTGAGGGTGCCTTACTGCTTGTTGATGCCGTAAAAGGCATTCAAGCACAAACAGTGTTTAATTTACATCAAGCTCAAGCACAAGGTCTAAAAATTATTGCAGCAGTGAATAAGGTTGACTTACCTCAAGCCCAAACAGAACAAACTAAAAAAGAAATAGCAGTTGTCTTGGGTGTTGATGTAAATGAGATTTTCTCTATTTCAGCTAAGACAGGCGAAGGAGTTGATGACTTACTTCGTAGTATAGTCAAACAAGTTCCTCCTCCTAAGAGTGAGGGGACTTCAACTCAAAGAGCCCTGGTCTTTGATTCAAAATATGACTCTTTTTCTGGCGTAATTGCCTTTGTTAGAGTTTTTAACGGTGAATTTAAGAAAGGAGATAAGATAAAATTATTAGCTGCGAATACTTCTACAGAGATAAAAGAAGTTGGCTACTTTAATCCTGCACTTAAACCATCCGATGTATTAAAAGTAGGTGAAATTGGGTATATAAAAACAGGGATAAAAGAGCCATTAAAGGTAAGAGCAGGGGATACGATATCCGATACCATGGATTGTACGCCTTTACAGGGCTATAAAGAGCCCCAAGCAGTGTTATTTTTAAGCTTATTTCCAGAAAACGCTGATAATTTTGAACTATTAAAAGATGGTTTAGAAAAGTTGAAACTTAATGATGCTGCTTTGGACTATATGCCAGAATCAAAGACAGCCCTTGGTAGGGGATTTAGGATTGGCTTTCTTGGTTCTTTGCATGCTGAAATAACCATAAGACGGTTAAAGGCAGAATTTGATTTGGACTTAATAGCCACTTCGCCACAGGTTATGTTTCAGGTTTCAACTAAAAAGGATAAAGATGTTTTTATCTCTTCACCATCAGAATGGCCTGATCCTGCTGAAATTGAAGAAGTTAAAGAGCCATGGGTAGTTCTTGAAATTGTAACGCCGAATACATATATGGGTCAAGTTATGCAGGTCTTGCAGAGTTTTAATGCACAGCTAACAGATACACAATCAGTTACAGCTGACAAATCAATTCTTTTAGCTGAGGCACCATTAAGACAAGTAGTAAGTGGCAATTTTTACGATAAAATTAAATCAGCTACACATGGTTATGCTTCATTTAGTTTTGAACCAATAGAGTATAGGAAGGGGGACTTAGTAAAGCTTGATATTTTAGTTGCAGGCAAACAAGAAGAACCATTCTCTAGAATTACGGCAAGAAAGGATGCATTTTATGAAGGTAGAAAGTTTTTAGTAAAACTAAAAGAAGCTTTACCGAAACAACAATTTAGTGTTGCATTACAAGCAGTTATTTCAGGTAAAGTAATTGCCCGAGAAACAATTTCAGCAAGAAGAAAAGATGTTACAGGTGCTTTATACGGGGGAGATGTAACAAGGAAGAATAAGCTTTTGGAAAAGCAAAAAAAGGGTAAAAAAGCACTAAAAGCCAGAGGAAAAGTAAACATTTCAGCAAATGATTTCTTAGAGATTCTAAAAGAGATATAATAAAGATATAATAAAGATATAATAATTTGTCGTAAGATATGACGATCGTCATATCTTACGACAAAAAAAATGTTTCAAATTTGAGCGATCGCTCAAATTTGAAACATTTTTTTATACAGTAACTTGAAAATTACTGGCACTCTATGTTAATCTAAAAACAGAGGCCAGATTGCAGAGGCAAGCATACTTGTCACTATTATAACCACCATAAAGATCCAAACGATTCTTATTATCTTTTTTGATTTTTGCATAGTATATATATGTAAGGGATTTATATTCATTATAATGTCAAAGACAGAAAAAAGCAAAATAAAATTAGGCAAAAATCTACTCCTAGTAGTTGCTGTGATTGTTTTATTAGTGGTTTTAGTGTTTTTTGCTAAACAGAATATGAGGATAAATAACAAGAGAGAAAAGCTTCAAGTTGAATTAGATAGTTTAGAGCAAAGAATGTTAGAGCTTACAAAAGAAAAAGAAAACTTGCAAGGAACAATTATTCAAAGTGATGAACAAGAGTATCTGGAAGAGGTTGCCAGAGAAGAACTTAACCTAAAGAGAGTAGGGGAGAGTGTAGTGGCTTTTCCTGTAGTTGAAGAACAAGAAGAAACAGAAGAACAAGATATGGAACAACAAAATCTTTGGCAAAAGATAATGGATAAGATTAGGTAGGCGAGAGTAGTTTAGTGGCAAAATGGTTCCTTCCCAAGGAACAGATGGGAGTTCGATTCTCCTCTCTCGCTCATTCGTTAGCCAGCGTAGCTTAGTAGCAAAGCAATCCTCCCGTAAAGGATAGACCGTCAGTGCAAATCTGACCGCTGGCTCATCTGTTTAATTCGTTTATTTTTTGTAGCTACTTAGGACGATCGTCCTAAGTAGCTACAAAAAATAATTCTAACAAATGGATATATCTATATCTTTTATTTTACGTTATTTTATGGTATAAAAGAGTTATAAGAAATATGAATCAAGTAGATGAAACAATACAAAATCTTTTTGATAAGCTCCATTCCTTGGAGCAGTGTCTTTGATATTGAGAGTAAGATAAAACGATTAAAAGAACTAGAAATAGAAACACAAAAACCAGAGTTCTGGAAGGATCATAAAAAAGCAGTGAAAAAACAACAGGAAATTTCTGTTTTGAATTCGCAACTTGAATTTGTTAAGCAGATGAAAAAAGACATTGAAGATATTCAGGAGATAAGCAAAGTAGAAGAAAGTAGTAATGAGCTATTAGAGAAATTAGAACAAATAGATAAAAATATAAAGAACAAAACCAAAGAGTTTGTTCTTTCAGGTAAGTATGATATGAATGAAGCAGTGCTTTCTGTCCTGTCAGGGGCTGGAGGTAGAGATGCTGATGATTGGGCTACAATGATTTTTGAGATGTATCAAAAATACTGTGAAAAACAGAAGTGGCCTTTTAAGATTTTATCACAAAGTTTTGGAGAAGGGGGTGGGCCTGACGGGCGCATTGGGCTTAAAGAAGGAGTGATGCAAGTCAAAGTCCCATTTGCTTATGGGCTTTTAAAAAAAGAAACAGGAGTGCATCGTCTTGTTAGAATATCTCCTTTTTCTTCTAAGAAATTACGACATACTTCTTTCTGTAATGTAGATGTTTTACCGAGATTAGAAGAAGTGGATTTCCCTAAAATGAAACCAGATGATTTAAAGATTGAAACATTCAGAGCTACAGGACATGGAGGTCAAAATGTAAATAAAAGAGAAACAGCAATAAGAATTACACACTTGCCAACTGGTCTTACTGCTTCTTCGCAGGAACAGCGCCAGCAGGTACAGAATAAGAATAGCGCTTTAAGTATTTTAGCAGGGAGGTTGTTCAAACTTCAACAAAAAGAAAAACAAGAAGAAGTAAAAGATATAAAAGGTGATAAAGTTTCAATAGACTTTGGAAGACAGATCCGTTCTTTCGTACTTCATCCATATAAATTAGTGAAAGACCATAGAACTAAAGTAGAGACATCAAATATAGAAGAGGTTCTCGATGGGGGACTGGATCTATTTATATAATTATGATTTCTTTTGACAATGTAACAAAAACATATCGTACTAAAAACTGTTCCATTACTGCTGTTAAGGATGCATCTTTTGATATAGAAGAAGGTGAGTTTGTTTGCATTGTTGGTAAGTCAGGAGCAGGCAAAACAACATTGATAAAACTTTTAACTGGTTGCGAAAAGCCAAGTAAGGGTAAAATTATATTCAAAGGCACAGATATAGGAAGAATATCCTCTAATGAATTACAGAAAACAAGAAGAAAGATAGGAGTAGTGTTTCAGGACTACAAACTTTTAGAAACAAGGACAGTAACAGAGAACTTAAGTTACATTATGGAGATTATCGGTATATCCGATACGAGCATAAATAGAGATGTTAATCATGTTTTAGAGATAGTAGGGCTTGAACAAAGGGCTCATAATTTCCCTTGTGACCTATCAGGTGGGGAAAAACAGCGATTAGCAATAGCAAGAGCATTAATTCATCGTCCAGATGTTATAATTGCAGATGAGCCAACTGGAAATTTAGACCTTTATAATAGTTATGACATTATTAACTTATTTAAGAAGATAAATGGTCTTGGGGCTACAATTGTTTTAGCTACCCATGATAAAGATGTGATTGGAAAGCTTAAGAAAAGAGTTATTACTATAGATGAAGGCAGGATTGTTTCAGACGATCCTCATGGGAGGTTTATCCTTTAATATCAAGGCATATCGGGGTACCGATACGGGGCTGGCTGCCTTTGGGGGGCTTGTTGGGGCGTTTAGGGATTTTAGGGGAGTTAGGGTTTAACTCCCTAACCCCTAACCTCCCCAAACACCCTAAACTCCCCAAGAGCGAGCGTTGCGGACTATAAACTGATAACTATTAACTATTAACTATTAACTAAACTATGTTTACTTCATTCAAGCGTGTTATAAAATTTGGCTGTCAAGGTTTTGCAAGAAATAAAGGACTAAGCTTTCAAGTGATTTTTATTATGAGCGTTGGTGTACTTTTAGTTACTTCTTTCTTCTTAACAAAGGGTGTAAGTTCCTTTTTAATGGATGAAATGCAAAAGAGAGTAGATCTTTCTGTGTATTTTGTACAAGAAGCAACAGAAGACAATATTTTAGAAGTAAAAACAGAGATTTCTCAATTTACTGAAGACATAGAAAACATTGAATATATATCAAAAGAAAGGGCTTATGAACTATTTCAACAAGATAATATAAATGACCCAACTTGGCTTCAGGCATTAGATGAAGCAGAAGGCAATCCGTTGCCTGCATCATTGAACATTAGAGCATCTAATCCTAATAGTTATGCTGAAATATCCGAATTTCTTGAAGCCAGTGTTTTTATTGATATAATTAGTGAAATTTCATATAATCAAGAGAAAAATAAAAGAGCAATTGGGCGACTTTTTGAAATTGATTCTGCATTAAAAATGGTAGGCACAGCTTTTCTTTTAATTATGGGTATTTTAATCATTTTAATTACCTCTAATATCATTAAACTTACGATTGTTGCTAAGAAAGATGAATTATCAACTATGAAGTTAGTTGGAGCCAGTAGTTTATTCATTAAAGGTCCATTTTTAATACAAAGTATTCTATATGGAGTCACAGCTACTTTAATAGTTAATCTATTAAGTTTTACAGGGCTTTATCTGTTTGATTCTACGATTAAAACTTGGCTTTTACGGTTTGATTTATTAGCATATTTTAATGCTAACTTTTTATCAATTCTTTTTCTTCAATTAGGCTTCGTAGTTTTGTTAGGCATATTCGCAACTTTGATTGCAGTAAGAAAGTATTCTAAAGCATAGGAAGTGAAAGGAGCTTAGCTCCTTTCATATTGTTAATGCCGGATCGTCTAATGGTAGGACGAATGTTTCTGGAACATTTAGTCTAGGTTCGAGTCCTAGTCCGGCAGCAAATAAACCCCCGAAGCGGGGGTTTTTGTTTATATCGGATATGGGGGAGGGGGTTGTTGGGGGTGGGCTGCTTTTGGGGGCTTTTTAGGGTGTTTGGGGGTGTTGGGGGAGTTAGGGTTTTTGGGGAGTTTAGGGAAGTTGGGGGTAAACTCCCTAACCCCTAACTACCCCAAACACCCTAAATTCCCTAAGAGCGAGAGTTAGGGGTTAACTCCCCAACTCCCCCAACCACCCCAAACACCCCAAGAGCGAGCGTTCTCCCTAACTACCCCAAACACCCTAAACTCCCTAAGGGCGAGCG
>JABMPZ010000036.1 GCA_013203565.1 Parcubacteria group bacterium
GCAGCTTGAAGCTCTGCAGATGTCATTGCATTAGCTCCGCCAGCAGGACCTACCAACATTACAGCAATTGTTACTGTTGTAGCGATTGATACGATCTTTCTAGTTAATTTACTCATTTTTTTGTTCTATTTTTTTGGTTTATGGCTTTATTTAAGAAACCATAGACCTTCTTATTTTAATTCGACCTTTACTAATTACCGGTTAAAACCGGATTATTTCTGACTTTTTTTTCCTACCCTTTTAAGCGCAATTCACTTTTCGAGGCAGTCCCCGCGTGTCTGCCGAAGCAAACACCCGGGGACTAGCTCGAACTCTTTTAGGGCGTTTAGGGATTTTAGGGTGTTTAGGGGTTAACTCCCCCAACTACCCTAACCACCCTAAACTCCCTAACACTTCCCTAAAAATGCAACCCAATTCGAGTAATCAAAAGCATTGCCTCTGCTTCCTTGCCTTTGCCATAGAGTCCTTCTGCTTTTTCTAAAAGCTCTTTATCTTCTGCACTTAAACTTCTTTGTTTTAAGTCCTCAATATAATTCTCAAATATCTCTTTCTGCATTGTTGAACCTTTAGAATCTAACTCATCAGAAAGCACCTCTACTTGTACTAAACTCGCTAAAACCTGCTCTGATAAATCTCCATTAGATTTTTTAATTCTTTTCACAACATCTCTACCCTCATTAGCAGTGGTTCTTACTATTTCTGTCATTGCCAATGCCTGATTTGGATCTTTTGCATTCTTTAAGTTATCCATTGCCATTTTCACACCTTCTAATTTACCCTGAAGTTCACCTAATGAAACTAACATTCCCTGACTGTTCTCACTTTGTGAAGCAACATCAGCTAAAAGCCCCTCTAATCGTTCGTAATCACTATTAGCTTTCTGGCTATTAAAGTAAAATAAGCCACCAATAAGTACTAAACCAACAAATCCAGCCATGCTAAAAACAACTGCGTGTCTCTCAAATACAGCGAATACATTGGATATGATCCCTTGAGGGCTTTGTGCTGGCTCATCAGTAAAAATCTGTTCTTTACACAAAGAAGCCCATTGTTTATTGGGCTTTATTGACTTTAGTGTCTTGAATTGTTTGATAAGTTGCTTCTCGTCCATAGTTAGTTTTTTGCTTATTAATATTATGACGCAAAATCATGAGAAGTGTTACAGAATTACACCTCTAATCCAAACAAACTCTGTGGCCATTTCCCAGCTGCTTTCTCTCTTAACTGAGCTAGAGCTCTGTGAACCATCACTCTTACAGCTCCCTCTGACTTATTTAACATCTTAGCAATCTCTTTATTTGAATAATTATCAAGATATTTCCAAACCAAAACATTCTGTGCGTCCTCATTAAGTTGTCCTAACAACTCTTTAGCTGCATCAATATCTGCTTTTTTAATCTGTGCTTTCTCAATATCTTGTTCAGTATCAACGATCTCTGCAGTGGACTCAACAGATATAACCTTATACTTTCTTGAGCCCCTGTAATAGTTCGCAATTTCAGCTCTAGCAATCTGATAAAGGTATGCAGATATATTATCAATACGCGCACCTGACTTAAACTTCTTCCAGCCCTTAGTAAAAACCTGGGCTGTTACATCTTGAGCCGTATTTTCAGAATCTACCTTCAAGAAAATAAAACGATAGATTTTATCTATGTGATCATCATAAATATCTCCAAATTGTTTCTCTTTCTTGTTTATCATGCTTAATTTAAGCTACATGGGGTAGGACACTCTTAGGACAATATCTTGTCCTAAGAGGAAATTTGAGCTCTTTGAGTCTTGTCCTAACAAAACACTATCTCGCAACATACTCAGTCTTATTTTTATCTCCCCTTCTACCTACTAATCCTTGTTTCAATAAAAAATCAAAATCTCTTCTTAGCGTTCTTTTGGTAACCTCTGGTAAAATATCTTTAACATCTTTAACTTGCACAACTCCTTTAGTTTTTAAAAGTTTCAAAATCTTCTTATGCCGTTGTTTTAAATGTTCCTCTGTTTTTGGTTCAGTCTCTCCAAAAACAGTTTCTTGCGGTTTGATTTGTTGTGTGTTTTTCGCTACCTTAGTTTGTGCAGTTTGTGCTGGTTCCTTGTTTGTAACCAGAGAAAGTTGTGCTTCTTTGGCAACTCTTTCATATTCTCTCTGTAAAACTAAAAAATTTTCTTGTTTTATCCATTCTTGTTCACCGGCTAACTCAAAAAAAGCTTGAATAATATCAATATTTTTTATAATTCTGTTAAGTAGTCTTTGTTTTTCAGCCCTTACTAAAACCACTGAATTAGTTCCAAACACTAATGTTGCATCAGCTAAAATATCATTTGCCTTTTTTCTCAAAGAAAACCTTAAAGGTTCTTCCTTTGGAAAAAGCTCTGTTATCCTATACAAAACCACTGTGAGCTTAATAAAATAGCTCTTTTCCATAACACTATTAATAACTATATATTTCTCTCAGTTTATCAATAAATACTAAAAAGTCAACTTTATACTCTAATATTTTAAAAAATAAGATGGCGCAAAAGACTTGAAGTCTCTTGCGCCATAATCTCCTGGTTTATGTTTGCCAATTATCCCACTCCACCAGGTGGCACTGGGATTACCGGAAAAATGGGTACCGGTATCCATGGTCCCCATATATTAATATCTCCATCCGGCTTCTGTATGACCCCGCCTCCATTTTGGGACTGGGGATTAATCAGTAGCGGTGCCTTGTTAGACACCTTGCCGTTCTTACTGATAGCCCTTATCCTCAGAGCCACATTCGGGGCGTAGTCGTGAGTATGCAGATACACGTTGATAACGTGTCCACCTAAGTACTCGTTATAATTGCCGACCGTCCCAATCGCTGGAGTGGTAGCAATAGAGTACTCATCTCCTTCTTCTCCGGGTATAACTAACGTCGCGTTGACGACGTTGCATCCGAAATAAGAAGAAGCATAGAAAGAGTGTACCTTAATCTCCGTGTTTTTGTCAACGTTGCTGACTTTAGCAGCCTTTGCCTTTGAGGCCTTAACTGCGCCACCGCCGCTACTACCACCAGACGAAGATTCCGCCATGGCCATGGTCGCGACCGCAAAGCTTACCAACATTACAAAACAAAATAGGACCGCCAATTTCCGAGTCATGATAACTCTCCTTTTTGTTTTAGGTAATCAATTACCTAAAAAATGTAAAATATGCCCTTCCTCGCTACACCATTTAATACGATGTAAATACGAGAAAGTAACAATATGTTAACATATACTATGGATTTTGTCAAGCTATTCTTGCAAAATAAGCGGTCGTTGAACTTGGATGTCAACGACCTATAGTGAGCAAGTCACAAAAATGGTATGTGTGACTATGATTGATGAAGCCTTAACAGCTGTGCAGTACGAAAACCATTAAGGCTTTTGCTTCTGATGGAAAAAGCTAAAGGGTATATAATATAATAGCATAATAAGAATTGTTGTCAAAAATTTTATACACAAACTTGAAATTTGCTCTAAAATTTGGTATATTTTAATTAAAACATGCCAGAAAAATTTACAAAACAAGGCCTAGAAAAGCTAAAAAAAGAGCTAGAATATTTGAAAACAACCAAAACAAGAGAGATTGCCAAGCGCATAAATTATGCAGCTAGTTTTGGTGACCTTTCAGAAAACGCGGCCTATTCCCAAGCCAAAGAAGACAGGGCTTTTTGTGTGGGACGAATTATGGAATTAGAAAAAGCTTTAACAAATGCCAGAGTCATTGAAAGCACGGATACTGGCAAAGTACAAATAGGCTCCCTTGTTACAGTAGAGTCTTCTGGAGAAAAAGACACTCTACAAATTGTTGGTGAAAAAGAGGCAAATATAATGGAGAACAAAATATCATATAAGTCCCCTCTTGGTTTATATCTATGCGGGAAATCAGCTGGAGACACAGCAAAAATAGAAACACCAGCCGGAGACAAATTAATTTATAAAATACTAAAAGTAGAATAAAATAAATTTAACTTTAACTAAAAAACAGAGTCCTACGCTCTGTTTTTTAGTTATCCACACCTGTGGATAACTATTTTAATCCTCTGCTGTTACCTCAACGCCCCCATTCTTTTTGCTTTGATTCAAAGCTATAGATGGAGCAAAGGCACTCTCAATATCAACGCCTTTTCTTTTGCCAAACATAAGCGCCATATGTTCGTCTTGAAATTCCCTACTATAAAAAATAAATTTTACCGAGTTTGTCTCAGTATCTACCTCATAATTATCTGCCTCTATAGAGTCTCTAGCGCTTTGTAGCCATTTATCAATTTCTCTTTTACCAAAATCATAGTTCGCTAGAGAACAATGCAAAATAACTTCACACTTCCTTTGCGGTTTTTCCTTGCTTTCCTCTATCTTTTCTGGTTCCGTTATAGGGGCTTTTTCTGCTCTTCGTCTAAACATAGTTTTATTTTAATTTAATTTATCTATTTCTATTTTAACTATTATAAAAAAATAAATCAAAAAAAGAAACCTCAGAAAAGGTTTTGTTTCAGAGTTGAGCGGATTTCCACTCAACTCTGAAATATGTTTGCCAAAGCCCTATTGTTTAATAGGCTTTAGCGGACACAGGCTTTCAATAGCCTGTCCCAGATTTTCATAATCACCAACCATTGCGTTTATCAAGGCTCCAAAAGTAGCTGTTTGATAAGCCAATGGTCCACTCCTATCGCTGAGGTATAGATGAAAATGAGACCCAAATTCATTAGCGAATAGTCTTTCAATCAACTTGGATTGGGCCAGCCCTCCAGTAAACACCATATTCTTTATAGATACGTCACAGTCTGTGACTTCCGCTCTCATGGCATGTATCAGAAGGGTGATGTCATGCACAATGGAAAGCTGTATACTGGCAGCCTGTTGTGCCATAGACAGCCTTTTCCATTCATCAGAATATGGTTTGCCTTCAATCCCTGTGTCAGGCGGCACATACACTGTATGTTTATCATTCAGAAAGGTATACCACGCTAGCTCGTCTAGGCATTGGTCATCTTTGTCTGGAGCATATTGCTCCTTAAACCTCCCCCAACGGGTAGCACAGTCGCCCTCCATCATCAAGAGAAGCCTGTTTTGATAATACTCAAACTGATTGGCCTCCCCTTTTAGATTTGCTGTAGGTAAACAC
>JABMPZ010000037.1 GCA_013203565.1 Parcubacteria group bacterium
CCAAAACACAACATAGTTTAGAAACCCTTTATCAAGCGCCCCATCTTTTATATAAAGTTTGGTTCTTTCAATGATTAAAAGATCGTGATAAATTTTTAATTCTTCTAATCCTAATGACAAATCAGAAAGTTCTTTATTAAAGCTCTCTAAACTCTGGTCGGATTTCTGTATTTCTTCCTGAATAATCTTCATTTCTTCCTTAGGCGGGTTTTCAAATCCATATGGAATAACCTCTCCCTTACATTCTTTCAAAAAGTCAGTTATCTGCTGTTTCTGTTCTTTCATTACAATCATTAATAAAAATGTTTTGCCTGGTGTTTCTCGAAGTACTTTCTTGTAAAACTTATTCTTTGTTACAAAACTTAAAAACTTTTCAATCTGTGAGTCCGGCACTGAAGAAACAAATGATACTGTATGTTCTGTTTCCTGTGGCACAAATTTAAGATCTCCAAAATCCTCAATAACTTTAAGCTTATCCTTGTTTTCTTTTTTCTTCCTTTCTTCTGTTTCTATGCCTTTTTCAATCCCTATAACTCTTTCTATTATCTTTGTAACTTTTTCTTTTTTAGATAAATCATTAACTGCTTGATTCAAAATTATTCTTGGATGTTTCAATTTTTGAATAATTGATATTTTTTTAGAAAATGGCTTTAAATAGTTAATAGCAAACGATAGTGATGAGATTAAATAATCTGACTGTTGAATTGATTTTGTAACATCCTCATCTACCTCTTTTATTTCTTCATCCTCTATAATCTCAAAACAACCCTGTTTTTCCATTAACTCAAAAACCTGTTTTTCTTTTTCCCTTGGAAAGGCCAATATGTATTTTTTTGCTACATCTAACATAAAAACTCAATTAAAAAACCCAACTCCTAACGGTATTGGGCAACTATTGTTACTCTATAGACAATGAATTAACTACGAATTCAATGGCCTTTACAGAGTTTGTCTGCTCTTTTCTTTTAAGTAAGGCAAGTTGTGTCTCAAAGTCTTCTTCTGCTGTTTTCCTTATCTGCCTTGTTTGTTGGTCTTTATACTCCAAAACTTTGCCTTCCTGTTGTTTTGTAATCCCTGTTGTTTCCAACTCTTCAGCTAAAGCTTGTTTCTTTTTCTCAAGCTCTGCTTGTGTTTGTTTTTTTGTTGTCTCAACAGCTTGCTTTTGTTCTTGTTCTTTTTTTAATATTTGAGTAAGTTCTACCATAATGCTATATAATCATTCATACACTCCCATCATACCCAAATAAAATAAAAAGTCAACAAAAAAAGCTCTCTATTACACCTCCTGAACCTCATCTTCTCTCTTTCGTTTGGCTTCTATATTACATGGCATACAGTTCCCTTTGCGAGTTATAGGTCTGTCACAAATTACACAGTTATAATCTTTAGGTCTTAAAACTGCAATCTTTTCTTTAATACTCCCTTCTTTGTCATCCATAAACAAGCCAACTAACCTTAGTTCTTGATATGAGAAAGAATCGCCAAGTGTTTCTCGTGCTTGCGTTAAACGCAAACTATCAGCTTGCTCAAATGCTTCCTTTATTTTCTCAAACCTATGCCTCGGTGGTTGTAGATATATTAAATCAAGCTCTGGGTCTATTTTTACTAGCTTCTCTAGATGGGTTAAAATAGTGTCCTCTTTCAAATCTCTACACTTGGCAATATCACTTAGAGACATTTTCTCCATAACAAGAACTCTTGTTACTTCATAAGTTGAGCCAATCTTTTTCTTTTTCTTTTTCTTGCCACGCCGAAGCTCCCCAGAAGCAAAGGAGGATTTGCCCATACCCTGCATAAACCCGGATAAAGAATCAAGAAAGCTGATTTGATCTTTTGTTTTCTGTAAAATAGGTATCTCTGCTAAGCTCTTACTAACCTGCTCAGACATTTGTAGAAATTCTCTATCTAATTCCAATACTTCTTGATTCACACAAAGCGCTAACTCATTTATTCCAATAAGCTTTAACCCGTCCAAAGAAGTTAGCCGTGAAAGAGCTACATACCCCATTCCCTCAACAAATGATTTTGAGAGATCAATTTCAGCTGTATCAAGATTCATTCCTTGGCTTTTATGCACGGTTATAGCCCAAGCTAAACGAAGTGGCATTTGCCTTATTTCAGCAATTACTTCGTCGTCTTCTTTAATTACCCAATTGGCTGGTGTAACTATAATCTGATCACCAGAAAATGTTTCCACAATAGGCAATCTATCTTCATCAAAACCAATTATCTTACCACGAGTGCCATTCACATAACCTTTGTCAAAATTGTTTTTTACAAACATTACCTGCGCTCCTTTTTTAATTACTAATCTTTCAGGAGCTAAGCAACTTTTTATTAAACCCGCGACAACCTTTTTTCTCCCATTATACTCCATATTATATGTTAATTCTCTTTCCCCAATCTTTGCTAATTCAATACTGTTCATTGTATCAACATCCACATTATGAGTATAGAGTTTTGTAGGTATAACACCAGAAAACTGCTTATTAAACTCTTTATTAGTAAGCACTTGCCGAGCCTGCTCAATGGCATTATTACGGATATAGTTCAACAATTGAAATAGCTCATCATCTTTATGACGATGTTGTTCTTCAAGATAGCACACTTGCATATCCATAGCTTGCCAAACATTGGACGCAAAAGCAAACCTTATTTTTCTTTGTTTTTCTATTGGAGGTAATTGAAAAAAATCTCCTGAACAAACAACTTGCATCCCACCAAAAGGAGCTAAATTACTCTTAAATGCCTGACAAATACGATTTATCGTATCAAACTGCACAGCATTGATCATTGATATTTCATCTATCACAAGAACCCCTGTTTCTCTAAACCTTTTCTTAAGATATGGTTTTTTCAAAAGCGTATCTATATCATTCTGTCCAAGAACCTCTTGAATACCAAGCCCTGACCAAGAATGAATAGTAATTCCTGCCATATGGGTAGCCGCAATACCTGTAGAGGCAGTAACACCTACTGCTTTGTGATTGGTTTTCAAATAATCAATATATTTATTTAATAAAAAAGTCTTACCACTACCAGGTGGCCCAGTTAAAAATACATTCCGTCCAAGTTTTAATATATCTAACGCCTCGTCTTGAGTCATAATTTTTCCCTTGACAGGGTTTTTAAATAGTATATACTGAAATCAGTGCTTGGAGGGCCTTGGCCCTGTCACGGCTGTATCTAAGCTGTAACCAAGTACTACTAAAGAACAACGCTTAACAATGCGGTGTTTTTTAGTTTAGTCATGTTCTGGATTACCACTATGTAAAACTCTTTTGCTTGTACTTTTATTAATACCCCAAAAAGGGATAACACTCCAAAAATACTTTTCTCTACCAAAAACTTGTTTTACAATAACCTTTACTCTTACGGCATCTAAAACTGCAATAAATTCATAAAATATTACATCTTTCATAATACGTGCCCATTTATTATTTGTGCTATCTGCCTTATATTCTTCAAATGTTTTTGTTTTCCAAATACCCTGAATTGTGTGTGATAGCTTTAAAATTTCAGGAGCAAAATGTAAAAGTTTTAATCTAGGGTATTGGTCTTTCATAGTCCTTGCTTTTCTGTTGGATTTAAACTTCAAATGCCTTAACCCTTTTGTGTTAAAAACAATTTTTTCTTTAAAATAAGGACAATAAACTTCATCTATTTCTTCATAAAAATTCTCGGCCTCTTCTTTTATTTTTTGAAAATCTTGTTGATTACTAATATTAAACTTTCCCATATTATTTATTAAAAATTTAGTATTTTAAAATCATTTTAAATTTGCTATAATACATCTACAAATGGTCTTTTGGCTCTCCCGTGCGCAAGCGGAGGTTGAAATTTTTCAGGCAAACAATTGCCTGATTTTTTATTTAAAAACCTAATTACTTCAAGAAATTCTTTTCAATGGGTTTCTGGATAGTTTTGTGAAAAAAATAATCATCAGTGCCATAATAATTTTCAGGCACCATACCAACTAAATCAAACCCTCTGTTTCTATAAAAAATAACATTTCTTTCATGGGTCCAAAGATGAAGCTTATGCATACCGTTTATTTTAGCATCTTTTTCCCATACACTCAAAAGCCCACTAGCCACCCCCTTACCCTGATGATTTGGGTTAACCGCCATCCAATCTCCCATACACACGCCACCAACAATTGGTCTCACTATTAAATAACCAATAATATCTTTAGTATCAAAAGCTAAATAAATAATAATTTGTTTAGCTTTAAACTGTGCCTTGATTGAGCTATGGCTACATTCTGCTTTTAAAATATGTTTTCTTATCTTCAAAGAATAATCTGGAAATAGATCTAATGTAAGTTTATCAAACAAAACAAAAAATGAATCCAAATCCCCAACCCCCGCCTTCCGAAAATTATATTGTTTTTTCATAATTGAATTTAATTAATTTTTATTACCTCTCTCCTCTGCTTTTTTACCAAGCCATGCATCTCCTCCTTTTTTAAGAATTGCTGTATGAACAAGTATGTCTAATACCTTCATTCCTTTGTCTATAAATTCTTCTTCATCCTCTGAATGTAGGTCTTTATCTTTGTCTAGTGCAGTTAAAAACATCTTCTTTGCCCCAAGTTCCATTTGACTAAATAGACCTATTTCTTCTAATAATTCTGTTAATTCTTTTTTATCAGGAAATTCTTTTTCTGGAGTTTTTCTCAATTGAATTCTTACATGAAGCAAAGCCAAGGATTCCCTAAAATTACTCTCAATTTCAGCAGCAACCTTTTCTTCCTCTTTATCCATCTCTTCATTGTGTTTTTCAGAATTAGAAACTACTTCATCCTCAAGTTTTGGTTCCTGCTCTTCTGTAACAATTTCTTCTGCTTCTTTTGTGGTATTATCCACATCCTCTGGAACATCCTCGGGCTGTACGGGCTCTGGCATCATTTCAAATTTATTTTCCATAATTTTATTTTTAATTATTTTTTAACTTTTTCACCCAAACATTTTTGTTTATTGTATTTTTCTAATTGCTCTCTAACTTTATTCTCCATTGCCAAATGAGAAACATTACCTGAATTTTTCAAAATTTCTTTATCATTTAAAATTAAAAAACTATCCAATTTTTTAATCCAATCTTTCATATACATCACCCTTTGCTCTACACTCTGTAATTCAGCAAAAGACAAAAATTGTTCTACTAATAAATTTAATCTTTTTAATTCCAATTCTTGTAAATAATTTTTAGCAATTTGAGCTTGTTTGCGAGTGATAATCTCGCCTCTCCAATTGGTGAGTCCTAAATTATCTTCAGCGCTATCTATGCGACTACTTACAATTTCTGCCGCAGTTGAACCTGTAATAGCAAAATGGAACTTATTCTGTACTACTGCAAAAAATTGCTTTGCGTAATCCACTTTAGGATTATAGTCAGCGCTAGTCGCGAAAACATCTCTCACTTTTTGATAAAAATTAACTTCCGAAGTTCTAATTTTTCTAATCCGTTCTTCCCATTCTTCAAAGTATGTCTTCGCCACCTTACCTTCAGATAATCGTTCATCATCCATAGTAAAACCTTTTATAATATAATCTCGTAATTTTTGTGTGGCCCAAATACGAAATTGTGTGCCACGTAAAGATTTAACACGATAACCCACGGAAATAATTACATCTAAATTATAAAAATTAACTCTGTATTTTTTTCCGTCTGTGGCAGTATGCTGGAATTTCCGGCATGCTGAATTTTCCATTAATTCTCCTTCTTTAAACACATTTTGAATGTGTTCGGTAACAGTTTTTCTATCTTTATCAAAAAGCTCAGCCATTTGCTTTTGGTTAAGCCAAACCGTCTCATTTTTAACATTAACCTCAATTTTTGTCTGCCCATCTTCAGTATTATAGATAATAATTTTATTATTTTTTTCTTGTTGATTGTCCATATTTTTATTTATATATCACATACTATAAATTTAAAAACTTCCTGTTTTCTTTTAACCATAACTCTCTTTGTTTGTAATCAGGTAAAACAGTTTCTACTTTATTCCAAAATCTTGCTGAATGATTTTTTTCATGAATATGGGCTAACTCGTGAACTACTACATAGTCAATGGCATTTATAGGTGCCATCACAAGACGCCATGGGAAGTTTATTGACCCTTTTGGGCTACAAGAGCCCCATCTGGTTTGTGCACTCGTAATCTTAATTGTTTTATACTCCCAGCCAGTACTCCTACTGTATATATCTGCTCGTGCCTTTATTGTTTCGCGTGCCATATCTTTATACCATTCAATCATCTTCCCCTTAGCATCCAATAAATATCTCTTTGGAAATAATAAAGATTGAGATAACTCTATTCTATCACAATCTTCTATTTTTAACCTATATATTTCTCCAAGGTATAGAAAGCTCTCGCCATCTATAAATTCTTTACTACGAACAGGACCACCGTTCTCATTCACTTGTTGTTGCTTAGCTTTAATCCAATTCTGTTTCTTTAATACAAAATTATTAATATATTTCAAACTCACTCTCAAAGGTGCTCTCACAACCAGAGTAGCATCAGCTGTTACTATCAAGGCAAGTGTTCTTCGCCTTGATCTAATTATCTTATCTATTTTTATATCTTCCACAATTTAATTTAATTGATTATTTGTATTTTTTGCCTTATACCTTATTCTAACAAAAAACTATGTAAAAAAGCTATACGCTCAATTTCATAGTTCTTTGTTACTAAATTAACTTTTAGACACGCGCTACATTTACTGCGTTAGGTCCTTTTGGAGAATCAGCTTTTTCAAAAGTTACCTTGTCGCCTACATTTAACTCTTCAAAAGTTATACCTTGAAGTTCATTACCATGAAAAAATAGATCTTTTTCTTCACCTTCAATGGTAATAAATCCAAATCCTTTATCTGTAAGATTTTTAATTGTTCCTTCCATAATTTTGTTATAAATTAATTAATGTTTTAAGGTTTTATCCTAAAGTTTAGCTATCTGGATAAACTCGACCAAATTTTCATTAGATAACTACCTTATATAAATTATATTAGTATATAAAAAAGAATTAGTCAACTGTTTTTTTCAAATTTATCCACAGCCACCCTTATTCTTTCGCCAACATATTTTTCAAAAACTCCAAAAAACTATCCATAGTTTTATTTTAAATTAATTTTTTAGTTCAATGACTCTGTTTTCCGTTTTATCTCGCGCCCACCTTCTTTTTGAACTTGTAAGAAATCCTTACAAGTTGATTCTTCTTCAAGCTCGCATTCCTTATAAATATTTTTCAAATGCATTGTGATATTCTGTGGTGTTGTATCAAAAAGTCCAGCGATTTTCTTTTGAGTCAACCAAATATTCTCCTCAGCATACAGCACCTCAATATTTATCAATCCATCAGGAGATTGATAAAACGCTATTTGATTGTCTGGTAACTTCTTATTTTCCATAATTTTATTCTCAATTAATTTTTTAACTTTTACTTAAACCCTGATATAAAAATTAAGTGATTATGTTTGTTTTGTCGAGTAGATAATAAAACACACTATGGGAAGTCTGTAATTTATTTCAACAGTTGCATAATCAAAGCAATCATCTGCTCTTTTTCTCTTGAGTCACTTTGAGCGGTCAGCAAAGCCAATGCTGTAAGCGCATTGTCGTTTATTTTCTTTTCACCCCCTTTACGGTATAAATAATCATTTTTATCTAAAAAATAGACAAACAAGAAAGAACCAATACGTTTGTTGCCGTCAATAAACGGATGGTCTTTGATGGTTAGGTATAAAAGATGAGAGGCCTTGTCTTCAATTGTTTTATACAGTTCCTTACCATCAAATGTTTGATAAAGGCTTTTCACCGCGCTTTCAAACTTTTTATCAATTTCATTGCCAAAAATACCCCCTGCTTGTTTTTTTTCCATTAAGTTCTTTTTTAATTCAGAAATAATCTCTAGACAATTTTCATACTCTAAAACAAATCTGGCTTTTATGCCTTTTTCTGATTTTAATTTCTTTTTATCATATTTTTCTAAAAGAGATAATGTCTTAGAGTAATCAGACAAGAGATTCAAAATTTCTTCTGACTGTCCTTTTAACAACTTTGTTTTTGATTTTTTCTGTAAAAAATTAATTGTTTCTTTCAACTGATTGAACTTACTCTTAACCTCCAATAATCTTTTCTCATTTACAGCATAACCTTGTAATAAGTAATCCTTTAATATCTTAGTCGCCCAAACCCGAAATTGCGTTGCTCTTTGGGAATTAACGCGATAACCAAGTGCAATAATAGCATCTAAATTATAGATTTTTATTTGCCTTTTTACTGTACGACCTCCTTCTTGTTGAACTACCGAGGATTCCTCGGTAGTTGAATCTTCATCTAATTCTCTTTCTAGATAAATGTTTTTAAGATGTAGGGTGACATTATCCACCGAGCAATCAAAAATCTCAGCCATCTGTTTTTGCGAAAGCCAAACAGTTTCATTTTTCAAATTAACATCAATCTTTATCTGCCCATCTGCAGTATTATAGATAACAATTTTATTGTTTTTTTCTTGTTGATTATCCATATTTTTATTTCTCAACTAATTTTTTAACTTTATTTTTTATTATATCCCTGCATTCTCTAAAACCCTCTATAGGCTTCTCGAAAGGATCAGTAACATCCCAAAAAGTAACTTTACCAGATTTTAACAAAAACTCAGGGCATTCTTTCTCCGCACACATAACAAATACCTTATCGCTGTCTTTTACCATTTGCTCTGTGAGAAATTCAACTTTCTGTTTAGACACATCCAAACCATCCTCCTTCATTATTTGAATAACTTCTTTTATAGGATGGCCATATTTAGCTGGTGTAAAATCTAAAACACCAGCACTAATTGCGTCTTTAGAATTCGTAAAATGATTATAATATGCCTCCGCCATCTGACTTCTGGCAACATTTGCCTGACAAACAAACAAAATCTTCATAATTTTATTTTTTAATTAATTTTCTAATTCTTTATAATCTTTTTTATGTACTATTAGAACCTCCCTAAGCCAAACATCTGGAAAACCATTCTCTCTTCGCACTTGAGAAACAAAAATATCAGTAGGGCGTCTTTCCCAGGTTATCCCTTCTTCATCTTCTAACTCTTGAAGAATGCTCTGCCACTGTTGGTTAGAAATCTCAAGCCCCTTTAATTCAAAATCTGGAGCAGGTACTTCTACTGGAGCAATCCTTACCTCACCAGTTTTCTTTATGGCCTCTAATGCAGAGAGAATTGTTTTTTTAGGACTTAAAATATCAACTTCCTCCTCATCTAAGGGAGTGCGAACAGCACCCACAGCTATAACATAATCATTGTTTTTCACTGGTAATTCTTCTTGAAAATTACCATTAAAAAAATGCTTACCATCTTCTTTCGACATCTTATCGGGTTCTATCCGTGCATCTAACCCATAGACATCCTTGCTTATACCTTTTTCAATACAATATCTTACGAACTCTCCTTCTGAGGCACAACCTATATCAAGTATCCTTTTATCCTTTATATCCTTCTCTGTCAAACTTAACTCCTCTAAATAGCGGAGATAAGTTCTTTCGCGCTCCTCTTCTATCGTTGGTTCTGGTTCTTCCTTGGGCTGTACCTCTTGAAACTTCTCCTCTACATAAGTTTTGAATTTTTCGTCCCATTCTGCACATGGTAAAACAACTTGCTCTTTAAGAAACTTCCGAAATTCAAAATCTTCTTTCTCTCCTGACTCAATTTCCACATCAGAATTATCTTGTTTTAATGTTGGTTCTTTTTCAAAACGCATATTTTTTTAATTAATTTTTTAGTTTCTTTACCTTATACTTTATCTTAATAAAATCTCTTTTATATACTCTCCTTTTAATTTGCCATACATCTTCCTATCTCCGTTACTATCTGTATGCCATTTAATCTTTAGTTTATAAAAATTAGAAACTTCTTTTTTATTTTCTCTTAAATAATCTCGGAATGCTAAAATATCAGAATAAATATTTCCTCCTTTTTTAACAATATGGATATGGAAATCTCCAATTCCGGTATCTTTTTGAGTACTCAAAAATATCCTTTCATTTTCTTTTGGATTAACATGTGTAAAACCTATACTTTTTAATTTCTCTACAATTTCTTCTGCTTCTTTCCAATCGTTTATCCCAATCATCATATCAATAATGCCTTTCCCTCCTAACCCTAAAACTGCTGTACTTCCTATATGGTGGATATCACAACCTTCTATAATTTTAAAAATTTTCTTTTTCTTTTCTTCAAAAATCTCAGGAAAGTTTAAATTAGAAGGATAAATTTTGAATTTTTTCATTATACTTAGTTATTTGTGAACTATACCCCATCTTACCAAAAAACAAAAATAAACTCACGCCAAAAAAACCCAACGTAAAAAAGAGAAGGTCAGCCCTCTTTTTTTTAAAACTGAACACTAACAAATATGATATAGGCAAGGTAAATTAATAGCATAACAAACATTATTTTCATTACCAAGGCCTTTCTCTTTTTCTTTTTATCTTCCTCCATTACATTTAATTTACTCCTATTTCCTATATTTCACAAATTGATCAGAGTTAACACTTACTTATCTGATTTTATGAAATCGTCTATTATCGCCATAGTTTTATAAATTATTTTCTAATTCAAAAATTAGCCGAAATTTTCAGTTGCTTGCAATTGCTTGTAATTCATATACATTTTTTTACCCTTGAAAAACCTTATACTGTAGCCGAAATTTCCAGTTGCTTGCAATTGCTTGTAATCAAAAAGCACTTATATAATGTCGTCCTACAGATTGACCTCTGTGTCTTATTAAGCCCAGTTTTTCCATTTTATTTAAATCATTATTTACTGTTTTCCTAGACACCTCTTTAAATAAACTTTCGCATTCTTTAGCTGTAACCGTTTTATTTGCAATTAAATACTCCCAAATTTTCACTTGTCTGTCATTTAGCTTACTAAGCTTTTCCCCCATCAAAATAACTTTAAAACTATTTGATGTGTTTTTAAATATTGGTGACAATAAATTCCATTCTTTCATCTTATTAAAAACAATATCAATACCTCTACCGTATTCTTCAAGATAATCAAATTCTTTCAATCGAGCTGCTATTATTTCATTACGGCTTACTTGAGCATCCTTAATATTTTCTATAGTAACTCCTGGAGGAAGACATCCAGCATTAAAAACCTCAATTCTATCTTCAAATATGTTTACCTGAGTATAAGTTTCTGTAATTTTATAATCCCTGTGAATAACTGCATTTGCAACTATTTCTCTAATTGCTTTTTCTGGGTACTCGTATCTCTCAACTCTTTTTGTCCCAATAATTTTTGCACTTTTTTTAATGTTTCTTAAAATAAACTTATGCATCTCATCTATCTGA
>JABMPZ010000004.1 GCA_013203565.1 Parcubacteria group bacterium
AACTGTCATTTTAAACCAGCAGGTCATCCATTCTTAGTAAATAATGAAGGATAGGCAAAGAATTTATGAAAAAATAAAAGGCAACAAATGGGCACGATCGTGCCCATTTGTTGCCTTTTCTTCGGAGGCTAATAACCACGCGGGTTAACATACGGCTACTTCAAATGTTATTACTGTATCACTACTACTTCAAATGGGTGAGTAGTTACTTGTTTTATGATTGACATTATACTATTATCGTGGTAAGGTTATTTAGTTCTTTTAGGTCTATGTTTTTACCCACATTATCTTAAGGAGGTAGTTATGAAAAAAAAGAAAGAATGGAAGGATAGGAAAGATAGCCCGCCACAAACAAAAACACTTGGATTGTTGCGTATGCTGTCTTGTTTGTCGCATGGCACCATCCTATTTGGATGGATAAAAGACACTTTAGATATAAGTGAACGTGCTGTTTATCGGTATGTAAGAACGATGCGAAAGTATGGTCTAACCATTTTCACGTCTTCTAATGACAAAGAAGACGGCGGGAAAGAAACTAGTTATTCTTTTTGGCCACATACCAAAAAAATGGTTAAGGTGACTATAGAGTGGGACGATGGTTCTAAGGAAGGGCACTTGCCTGATGAATTGGCAATACTGCCTGTGAAAAAGTATAGCCATGCAGAGTTGGAGGCAATAAAAAAGGCCAAAAAGAAAGCCAAAAGCCAAAAGGAAAAGATGGGGTAAAAAATGATTACCCCTTAGTGTTATTAGACAGTTTATTGCCGGAAGTATTATTATACTTCCGGCTTACTTTTTTGTTTTTAGGTTTAATATAGTGTAAGCTGGGTAATGCGCGGTTTTAGTTCTTTAACAATTGTTTATGAAAAGAGGTGTTTGTTTTGGAGGATGAGGACAAGAAATGTTTGATTTTGATTGATTGTGATAATGTGTTGGGTGAGCCATTGGGTCTTGCAGCATTGGCCATGGAAATTTGTTCCATATTACATTTGAGTCCAGAAAGACTTTTTAATAATATAGAGAAATTAAAGGTTTTTTTGAGAAGGGGGTTGCGTGATAAAATCGGAAAGCACATAGAATCTCTTAATATGTTAGCTCCTATGGAGGGTGCCGTAGAACATATTTTGGGATTAGAAAAAGATGGTTACGAATGTGTGCTTTTCACAAAGAGGATGAATTTTTTATTACGTCCGGCTGTAAGTTTGTTGAAAAATAACAAACTGGGGCACATGAGTGTAATTGGCGCTAGAGATAAGATGGAGGCGTTAATTCAAATCATGAATGATCGCAAGGGAGTGAAGATTATTGTTATTGACGATAACCTGCAGTTTATACGGGCGGTTGCAGAAATGGGAGATGATAATGTCCATGGTATTTATTTTGTTTCTCCATATCATAACACACGAAAAGAGTTGCCCGAAGACGCTGTTTCTACATGGCCAGAAGCAAGCTCTTTAGCCAGAACAAAAAGCCCCTAGGAATGCGTAATTCTTCGGGGCTTGTTCTATTCTATTTATGCTCATTTGGGGATAAAAATTGCTTGTTTTTTGAGTGAAAATAGGTTAAAATAGGTTATGGGATATGATATAAAACAGCTTAAAATAGAGGCGAAACAAGAGATAGAGAGAGCCGATGATTTAAAGCAGATGGATTTAGTTTACAAAAAATACCTGGGCAAGAAAGGTAAAATTGCTGAGGTGTTTTCTTTTATAAAAAAAGCTACTCCTGTTGAGAAAAAGATACTTGGAAAAGAAGTTAATATAGCGAAACAGGAATTAGAAAAGATGTTTGCTGAAAAAAAGAAAGATAAAGAAAGACAATTAATAGATCTCGCTATTTCAAAAGAAAAGATTGATATAACAAGAACAGGGGACAAGCCCAAGCATGGGCGTTTACACCCTATAACCCAAGTACAAAGAGAGTGTGAAGATATATTCCAATCAATGGGGTTTGAGGTTGTTTTAGGGCCAGAAGTAGATAGTGAGTGGTATAATTTTGATGCTTTAAATGTACCCAAAGACCATCCAGCTCGTGATATGCAAGATACCTTTTGGTTAAAGCAAAAGATTAGTGAGAATAGTAAAAACAATTTCTTACCAAGAACACAAACTTCTGCTGTACAAGTACGATATATGGAAAAGAATAACCCGCCTATAAAAATTATTGTGCCTGGAAGAGTATTTAGGAATGAAGCCACTGATGCTTCACATGAAACACAGTTTAATCAGATTGAAGGTCTTATGGTGGGAGAAGATGTTTCTGCTGCTAATTTTAAGGCAATTATGCAAGAGTTTTTGAAAAGATTCTTCAAAACAGATATTGAAATACGATTAAGACCTGGATATTTTCCTTTTACAGAGCCAAGTTTTGAAATGGATGCCCGTCAGAAAGGAGGGGACTGGCTTGAGTTGATGGGCGCTGGTATGGTTCATCCTAATGTGTTTAAGGCAGCTGGATACAATGCAAAAGGATTGCAAGGGTTTGCCTTTGGCGTTGGCTTGGAACGGTTGGCAATGGTAAAGTATAAGGTAGATGATGCAAGGCTATTTTACCAAAATGATTTACGATTTTTAAAACAGTTCTAATATGTTAAAAACAATACAAAAGAAAAAGCAATTACCTAAAGATTTTAAATATCTTTTGTGGTCATATGATTTTTCTAAAATTAATACAGATAAAGACAAAGAAAGAATTATTATAAATACAATAAATTACGGACAATGGAAACATTGGCAGTGGCTGGCTAATCACTATGGAAAACAACAGTTGAAGAAAATTATTCAAGAAATACCAAGCAGTGAATTTAGGAATGAAAGAGCTTTAAATTTGATTTCTTTAATTTTAGGAATTAAAAAAATGCATTATGAAAATAGAAACGATAAAATCAGAGCAAAGGGAAATTTTTCCAGAGCTTAAAAGATTTTCTGAATTTTATTTAGTAGGTGGCACTGCCTTAGCACTTCAGTTAGGTCATCGTGTTTCTATTGATTTTGATTTATTTACTGAAAAGGACTTGCCTAAAGACCTATGGCTTAAAGTTAAAAGAGTTTTTAAGAATTTTAAAATTAATAGAATAGTTAATACGAAAGAACAGTTATCAATTATAGTCGGAACAGTGAAAATTGATTTTGTTTCACATAAATTTCCTTTTATTTTAGCACCAATCCGATTTAAGGGTGTTAAAATAGCTAAGCCAGCCGAGATTGCTTTAATGAAAGCTTTTACACTAAATTTTCGTGGTACTAATAAGGATTACATTGATTTATATTTTTTGATTAAAGGTAAACATATTACTTTAGAAAAAATAGTTAAGCTTGGTGAGAAAAAATATGGTCAAGAATTTAATTTTAACTTGTTTTTACAGCAATTACTTTATTATCAAGATTTGAAAAAAGAAAACATTACATTTTTGAAGAAAAAAGTGACAGAAAAAGAAGTGTATGAGTTTTTCAAAAAAGAAGTTACTAAAATGCAATTATGATATTTTCATATAATTGGTTAAAACAATATATAGATGGAAAGATGCCTGGGCCAGAAGAACTGGTTGAGCTTTTGATGTTTCATAGTTTTGAAATAGAGGGGCTTGAGAAAAAGGGCTCGGACTATTTAATTGACATTGATGTTTTACCAAACAGGGCTCATGATTGTTTGAGTCATATTGGAATAGCTCGTGAGGTGGCAGTTTTGACTGGTTTGAAATTTCAAATGCCACAAATATTAGTGGATTCATTTGGGAACGATCGTACTGAAATGAAGCCAAGTAAAGTTGGAGATTTTATTTCATTGGATGTAAAAGATGGTAATGATTGTCCAAGATATACAGCAAAGGTGGTTACTGGGATTAAGGTTGGCTCATCTCCAGCGTGGATACAAGAGAAGTTAGAGGCCTGTGGACTTCAAGCAATAAATAGTATTGTTGATATTACAAATTTCGTAATGTTAGAGACAGGACAACCATTGCACGCCTTTGATGCTGATAAGATTGGTAAGAAAATAGTTGTACGGAGAGCCAAAGCAGGGGAGAAGCTTTCTGCGCTTGATGATAAAGCATATAAGTTGGATAAGAATATTTTAGTTATAGCTGATAGTAAAAAACCAGTGGCTATTGCTGGAATTAAAGGGGGAGAGGATACAGGAATTGATGAAAAAACAAAGAATATAGTTATTGAAGCAGCAAACTTTAATCCAGTACTTACAAGAAAGGCCTCAAGAGAATTAAAATTAAGAACAGATGCATCAATGAGGTTTGAGCAAGGAATTGACCCAAACTTAATTGATTTTGCCCAGCAAAGAGTATGCACTTTGATTCAGGAAATAGCTGGTGGTGAAGTGATTTTTGGAATGGCTGACTTTTATCCTAAAAAAGTAAGTTCTAAAAAGATTAAATTAGATTGTGATTATGTAAATAAGCTACTTGGTGTGAAAATCCCAAAGCAAAGAATGATAAAGATTCTAAAATCTTTGGATTTTGGCGTGACAGGTACAGGCAATCAGATTATAGTGCAAGTCCCAACAAGGCGAATTGATGTCTCTATTCCAGAAGATTTAATAGAAGAAATAGGCCGTATTTATGGTTATGAAAACATTCCCTGTGTTTTTCCAGTAGCTGTTTCTTCACCACCAAAAAGAAATGATGAGCTTTTTTGGCAGAACATTATTAGAAACATTTTGAAACAAGCGGGGTTCTTTGAAGCATATGGTTATTCTTTTATTGGCGACAAAGATAAAGAAGTATTTAATCTTTCTGAAAACCTTTTGGCTGAAATTGAAAACCCAATAAGTTCGTTAAATAAATACCTAAGAATGAGTTTGATTTCTAATTTAGTTAAAGTAGTTAAAGAGAATTTGAAAAATTCTGATGAAGTCAGAATGTTTGAAATAGGTAATGTTTTCAAAAAGAAAAATGGTTTTCAGGAAAAATTAATGTTAACAGGGATTTTAACAGGTAAGAGTATAAAAGATGAAGGGTTTTATGAATTAAAGGGCACAGTTGATAGTTTATTAAATGGATTAGGAATAAGTGATCATTGGTATGATGATGTAAAAGCAACTCCAGAGGATTCAAGTTCACATATATGGCATCCAGGCAAGACAGCTGAAATAAAAGTAGGGGACAGGGAAATTGGATTTTTAGGACAGCTCCATCCAGCTGTAACTTCTGCATTGAATATTAAAGAAAATATCTTTGTATTTGATGTTGATTTATCACAACTTTTAGAAGTAGTTTCAGAAGAGCATGAGTATAGGCCAATATCCCCTTATCCAACTGTTTTAAGGGACTTAGCTATTTTAGTACCCAAGGGCACAAAAATGGTTAATATTCTAAATACTATAAATTCAGCTGGAGGTGAGATAGTAAGAGATGTTGATTTGTTTGATGTCTATACTGGTGAAGCTGTACCAGAAGGTAGAGAAAATTTTGCTTTTCATATTATTTATCAATCAGCAGATAAAACATTAAGTTCTGCAGAAGTTGATATTATACATAAAAAAATTATTAAAGCTTTGGAAGAAAATCCGAGCTGGGAGGTAAGAACGAAAAATAAATAACTATTATGCCAAAATCTAAAAAAGAAACAAAACAAAAAATAAAGAAGCCAGTAGAAAAAAAGCAGGCAGTGCCAAAGAAGCCAACTACTGCGAAAAAACAGTCAGCTAATAAGAATGCAGGATATACTGCTGATGATATTTATGTATTAAAAGGACTTGACCCTGTAAGAAAACGCCCAGGTATGTATATTGGCTCTACAGGAACAGATGGTTTGCATCATTTAATCTGGGAAGTCGCTGATAATTCATTAGACGAAGCCATGGCTGGGCATGCTAATGAGATTAGTGTTACGCTTTTACCTGGTAATAAAGTAAAATGTTCTGATAATGGTAGAGGTATCCCAGTAGAAACACACAAACAAACAGGCAAGTCAGCTTTAGAAACAGTAATGACAACCTTGCATGCAGGTGGTAAGTTTGGAGGAGAAGCATATAAGGTGTCAGGTGGGCTTCATGGTGTTGGTGTTTCAGTTGTCTGTGCTTTAAGTAAATATGTAAGGGCTGAAGTTCGTAGAAATGGTTTTGTATATGCCCAAGAATATGCTAAAGGAAAACCAACAACAAAACTTAAAAAAGAAAAGAAATGTCCAGGCGGACACGGCACCACCATTATTTTTGAACCAGATGCTGATATTTTTACAACAATTCAATTTGACAGAAAAAAGATTATCTCACATCTTCGTCAACAGGCATATTTAACACCAAGTATTAAGATTATTATTCGGGATGAAACAGTGAAGCCAACCTTTAACTATCATTTCTATTTTGAAGGAGGCATAAAATCATATGTAAAATATCTACTCGGTAATACAGAACCTAAAAACGAACATACTTTTTATTGTAAAAATGAAAAAGAAGGAATGTTAGTGGAAGTTGCCTTGCAATATGCAAAAGAAATAGAATGTTTTGAAGAAAGCTTTGCTAATAATATACATACAGGAGAGGGAGGTAGTCATTTAACTGGTTTTAGAACTGCTTTAACGAGAACTTTAAATAGTTATGCAAGAAAGAATAATTTTCTTCGTGAAAAAGATGAAAATCTTACAAGTAATGATGTAAGGGAAGGTTTAGTTTCTGTTGTTTCAATTAAAGTTAGAGAACCACAGTTTGAAGGGCAAACAAAAGCAAAGTTAGGCAACCCAGAAGCAAAAGCAATTGTAGAAAGTGTTTTTGGAGAAGCATTTAGTGAGTTTTTAGAAAAAAATCCTCTTGATGCCAGAGCAATTATTGAATGTTGTATGTTGTCAGCAAGAGCAAGAAGAGCAGCAAAGGCAGCAAGAACAACAGTATTGCGTAAAGGAGTGTTAGATGGTCTAACCTTACCAGGAAAACTATCGGACTGCTCATCAAAAGTGCCAGAAGAGTCAGAAATATACATTGTGGAAGGAGATTCTGCAGGCGGATCATCAAAAATGGCGAGGGATCGAAGGACTCAAGCTATACTTCCTTTGCGTGGTAAGATATTGAATGTTGAAAGGGCTCGGCTTGATAAAGTTTTATCCTCTGATGAAATAAAGAATTTAATTATTGCCTTAGGCACTGCTATAAGTCAGGATTTTGATATAAATAAATTAAGATACCACCGTATTATATTAATGAGTGATGCAGATGTTGATGGAGCACATATTAGAACATTACTTTTAACCCTATTTTACAGACACTTCAAAGAAGTAATTGAAAAAGGATATCTATATATTGCCCAGCCCCCTTTGTATAAGATACAGGCAGGCAAGAGAATAGAATATGCTTATACTGATTCAGACAAAGAAGAAATTCTTTCAGATATAGTGAAGAGTAAGAAAGCTACAACAGGGAAAAAGAAAACAGAGGAAATAACAGTAGAGGAAACAGAAGGGGATGAAGAGGTAGAAGAAGTAGCTGAAGAAACAGGTGGCGAAGCAGACGGAAAGATAAAAGGTGTTAATATACAAAGATATAAAGGTTTGGGTGAAATGAATGCCGAAGAACTATGGGATACAACTATGAATCCAGAAAATAGGACATTATTACAGGTAACAATTGATGACGCTAAGGAAACAGATAGCTTGTTCGATACTTTAATGGGTAAAGAAGTAGTACCAAGAAGGAAATTCATACAAGTGCATGCAAAGAAAGTAAAAAACTTGGATATTTAATTTGACAATTTTGGTAAATAGAGGTAGGATAGGGCATAAGCCCTTTGGGGCTTTTTTAGAACAAAAAAATACAAATGGCTTTAATAAACAAGATAAGAATATTTTTTCGCGAGGTCTGGACAGAATCCAGAAAAGTTGACTGGCCAACAAGGCAGGCAACTTTGAGATATACAGTCATTGTTGTTGTTATTTCATTAGCAGTAGCAGCGTTCTTGGGTTTATTAGATTTTGTATTTTTTAAAGCTTTAAGTTTGTTTGTTGTTTAGAACAAAAAAAACTATGTCAAAACAAAAAATACAGCAAGGCAGAAATTGGTATGTTCTGCACACATATCCTGGTGAAGAAGAAGCAGTAATGAGAAATTTGAAACAAAGAATTGATAGTTTAAGTATGGATGATAAAATCTTTAATGTTTTGGTTCCAAAAGAGAAAAAGATTAAGATTAAAAATGGTAAAAGAAAAACAATAGAAGAAAGAATATATCCAGGTTATGTTTTTGTCGAGATGATTGTTACTGATGATTCTTGGTATGTAGCTCGTAATACACCTCGTGTTACTGGATTTATTGGTGCTGGTACTACACCTATTCCTGTTTCAGGCAAAGAAGTTGAGATTTTAAAAAAGAGAATAGGAGTTGAGGCACCTCAATACAAGATTGATGTTGATGTTGGTAACTTAGTCAAATTAACCGATGGCCCTTTTAAGGATTTTGAAGGTAAGATTTCAGAGATAGATGCAGAAAGAGGAAAATTAAAGGTTTTAGTTAATATCTTTGGCAGAGACACCCCTGTTGAAGTTGATTCATTACAAGTAAAGAAACTATAAAGATCTATGGCAAAAGAAATAATCGCAGAGGTAAAATTACATATACAAGCTGGGAAAGCAACTCCAGCCCCTCCAATTGGCCCGGCATTAGCCCAGCATGGTTTGAATATATCAGAGTTTTGTCAGCAGTTTAATGACAAGACAAGAGAGCAAATGGGATTCACTGTTCCTGCTGAAATAACTATATACGAAGACAGGAGTTTTGATTTCGTTATAAAGACACCACTAACAAGCCAACTCATTAAGAAAGCAATTGGTATTGAAAAGGGTTCTGGCGAACCTAATCGGACAAAGGTAGGTAAGATTACAAGAAAACAATTAGAAGAGGTTGCAAAACAGAAAATGCCAGACCTGAATACAACCGACCTAGAACAAGCAATAAAGATAGTAGAAGGAACTGCCAGAAATATGGGCATCACCGCTGAGTAATTGGTAACTACTCACCCACTTGAAGTAGTAGTGATACAGTAATAACATTTGAAGTAGCCGTATATTAACCCGCGTGGTTATTAGCCTCCGAAGAAAAGGCAACAAATGGGCACGATCGTGCCCATTTGTTGCCTTTTATTTTTTCATAAATTCTTTG
>JABMPZ010000038.1 GCA_013203565.1 Parcubacteria group bacterium
CCGGTATTCTCTGACGGGATTATATTAAGTTCGAAACATTCTGTCTCCTTATTAAACACAGCCCCCCAACTCTTTGTTTCAAATGACATATCAAAGTCAGCGTCTAGTTCCTCGTCCCCTAAATAAGTAATATTTTTAGGAGTCATTTTAATACACTCCCCTCCATTTATATTATCGAGTGTTTTAAGACAACTATCTGGAGGGCTTATAAACTGATCTTTAAACCCCATATCCGGTCTAAAGAAAAACCCTTCTTCTAGATTACAATCTTCTGCACCACGGGAGCCAGCAAATAGTGAAGGTAGCATCTTTCTGAAATCACCTATGAGTTTAGAGGCCTTCTGTGTGGTATATTTTCTTGCCAATGACTTAACTTTATCTTCTGCGAGTTTATCAATTACTTGCCTTAAGCCTTGTTCGCAACACTCTTTCTTGCCATCTGTTTGTCTATAAACTTCCTTTTTACACTGGTATTCACTCGCTACATTACGAGCTGGACCGGCAATACAATTCCCTACGCCACATGCGGCTTCACATTCACCTATAGTGGAATGTTCTATAGGATTATCACTTTTACATAAGAAATGATTCTTTACCACACATTGTTTTATCTCTCCGTCACTAAGTTCGCTATATATCTCTTCTACGCACTGTTCAGGCCCTTTAACTGGTCTACAACATCCACTTATCCTGCAAGTTAGAAATGAATCAATCTGACCGAGTTGTCCTAAAACAACATCAAAAAATGGTAACTCTGTAAGCTTTGTGTCTAATGCACCTTTTAATTTTGGAACTTTATCTTTTATACTTTGACTTAATAAGCCCTGTAATACAGCATCATAAAACTGACCCATTGGCTTTTCTAACTGCGCGTTAATATCTTTTTTAAAAACCTCTCTTATTTTACTATCAAGACCTTCCTTCACAGTATCCCCAAACCATGTATCTATATCAGCTTTTAGGAATCCTGTAATCATCTTTGATGTAAAATCAGGTGAGATATTTTCTTTAATACAATTATTAATACATACTTCGTATTCTTTTGTTTCCTTGTGTTCATCCAATTTTTCTTTTATTTTGTTTATATCTGTTGGCGGATTGAAAGAACACTTGTCAACAGCGCAATCATATTCTATTTTCTCTTTAATTGTATCTGCATAAGTATCTCCTACTGCTTCTACGAGCTCTGAAACATTGTCTCCAATAATTTTCGCCACATCAGTTCCCACCCTATCCTTAAGCGCCCCACTTAAAGCATCTCTAATCATGTCATCAGAAACATCATAATCTGCTTCACCAAAAGCAGTATTCAAACACATTTTAAACATATCTTGTATTCTTTCTAAGGTTAAATCTGTTAAAACAGAAAACAAGCTTGCTCTGCTTGCCTCTCTTTCAACATACTTATTCCTGTCTAATTGGTGTTCAGGTAAAGGCCCATCTGTAATAAGGAAAAGATTAGTACCTTTAATCTTATATGTTTGAAGTTCAGCCTTGACTGGTGCAACAAAGAAAGATAAAAACTTCTCAAAACGAGTTGGTGGTGGGACATCAACCTTAGCAAACAATGCCTCATCAAAAACACTAGTACCTGCTTTTAAGGGTTTCAACTCTACCACATATCCTTGCTCTTCCCATTCTTGCTTCTTAGCATCAAAATCTTTACCAAACATTCCTCCTACTCCATAAAATTGCGCATAATCAACTGCATTAAGTCCTAATGCCATATCAACAGGCCCTATTTGCTCTGGAAAAAACACATCCTTCATTCCTTCTAATTGTGCGACTAATTTCTGCAAACGATATCGCTTATATTTGATCGTCCTGTTTTTATCTATTTCAGCGTCGTCAGATAGTGTAAATGGTTTTTCTATATTAATTTTAGTGGGCTCTTTTATCAAAGCGCCTTGTATTTTTTCTCTATTAGTTTTTTCTGATTCCTCTAGTTTAAATGTTGCTATACTGCTTAGAAGCCAACCATCAGGTGGAACCCAATCAATAGGATTCCAATCAATAAGTTCTCCTTCTGCCTCTATTGTATCCTCTGTTTTTATATCATCTTGCTTAGTTTGAACAAAAACAAATTCTATTGTTTCTTTGGTACCACCAGAATCAACAGCAACAGGAATATATTGAACAAGAACCTCCCTTAAATCACATTTTAGTTTTCCTTCTAAATCTTCATTCTTTTGCACTTCTGGGTCACTATCAATAAATACTGCAGTACCACAATCCGTGGATTGTGTTAAGCACATATTTTGAGATGTTTTCTCATTCTCTTTCCACCATTTCTCCTCATCCCATTCAGGAACCCCTGTCTTACACGCTCCATTGAATATAGCGCTATAGGTTCTTACTATCCCTTCCTTTTGTTGATTTAAATCCCAACTCCATTTAGTATGAACTTTAGACTCACCGCATTTACAATATCCTAATAGTTCTTCAAGGCCATATTCCGGTGAATTATTACCATCAACGTCAATGCCTTCAATTAAATCAGAGAGCTTATCTATAAGTTTTTCTGTTCTACGCAAAGGAAGTTCTGCGAGATAAACCATTGGCTCAACATTGCCAGCCACTACAGGAGAGGGTCTTAAAAATCTATTAAAAATACTTGCGAATATCCCTTGACGAGGAATACTAACATTAGAAACAGTTAGTGGATTAGTCATCCTATAATTATCATCAAAGCAAGGTTCGCCAGGTTCAGTCATACCAGATTCACATGAATACTCCTCGGTGGCTGCATTATTGACTGCTGTCAACCCCATATTAAGCGGATTAAAAAATATTACATTTATTACACTCGCAGGATCTCCTGGTAGTAAAGTTTGCCCAAAATTAGCTTCCCCTGGTTCTACTAAATCCACATCTAAGATTAGTAACTGTGGATTTATTAGATAAAGTACTGAATACGAGCCAATTAAAATAACAAGCCCTAAGAGAGCTCGCTGAACCATTAAACGCGCCTCTGTAAGTGCGGATGGTTTTTGATTGGCTGTTATATACATAACACCCGCTATTATAAGGACTATGATGCAGACACCTAAGACAATATAGAAAGCCAAACGAAGAACATATTTTGCGAAATAAGCCATTTGTTCCCCTGGCTCTTCGTATCCAAGTCCTTTTTCTACATTGCCAACCCCAGGGATAGTAGGATAATCTAATTCCAAATCCAAGGCAAAAACAGTTCCTCCTAATGATAAAAGAAAAATAGCGCACACTAAAACAAAAATAGCTTTTTTGAACTTTTTAGCGCTTAAAATCACGGTCTTTAATTTTTACTTTGTTTTCTCTGGTTCCTCTGGTTTTACTGGGGGTATCTTTGGTTTTGGTTTGACTTTCGGCTTAACTTTAACTTTTGGCTCTGGTTTATCTATGGTTAAAGCTTTTGGCTCTGGTTTCTTTGGCTCTA
>JABMPZ010000039.1 GCA_013203565.1 Parcubacteria group bacterium
GTCCTCAATACACCACTTATGATGTCATTTTGGCCCCATAATGGCGTTATAAGACCGTTTTCAACCAAATATGGCATTACATACATCGTCAGCTTAGATAGCTCTAAATGGCGAATATAGTAGCCATTTAACCAGTCCAATTTTACTATATTAAACACAGCTCCTGCCTTGTGCATCTTATTTACCGAGTATTCTTTTATCAATTCTTTAGAGTCAAAAACTTCTCTTTCATCTCCGGGATTCCAACCCAATAAAGCTAAAAAGTTTACTATTGCCTCTGATAAATACCCATGCTCTTTGTATTCAATAATAGAAACAGCGCCATGTCTCTTACTCATCTTACTTTTATCTGGAGCTAAAATTAAAGGTAAATGAAGATACTCTGGCGACTCTATTCCAAGTGCTTTAGCAAGTACAATTTGTTTTGGTGTGTTTGGAATATGGTCTTCTCCTCTTATGACATGAGATATTTTCATTTCAAAATCATCTATAACAACAGCTAAGTTGTATAACGGCTCGGATAAGTTTTTGGCTACAACCATATCACCAAAGTTTGAACCATCTTGTTCAATCTTACCTCGCAACATATCATTAAATGCAATTTTCCCATGAGGCGTTTTAAATCTTAAAGCAAATGGTTTGTTATTAGATAAATTTTCTTCTATTTCTACATCTGTTAGCTTTCTACATTTTCCTGAATAATGAGGAGGTTGCGATTGGCTTATTAAATAGTCTCTTTCTGATTTAAGATCTTCTACTGAACAGAAACAACGATAAAGTTTTTGTTCGTCAAATAGTTTCTTAATATATTTTTCATAAACATCTTTTCTTTCTGATTGTCTGTATGGACCAAACTCCCCTCCAATATCAGGCCCTTCTTGCCAATCCATTCCAAGCCACTTTAAGCCATCAATAATACTTTCTTCGTATTCTTTTTTTGAACGGGTTCTGTCAGTGTCTTCTATTCTTAATACAAAGATACCCTTGTTTTGTTTAGCAAAGATCCAATTAGTAAGTGCTGTTCTCGCTGTGCCTATATGTAAAAATCCTGTTGGTGATGGCGCTATTCTAACCCGAACATTTTTTAATGGTTTTTTTGTCATATCATTTTCCTTTTACTGGAACAAAACTTCTGTATAAAAACTCAAGTAAGTAGTTGGCAATTATTTTCGCTACCTTAGGTCTAGCAAATTGTATAGCCCCTTGTTTCATTGATTCTAATATCTCTGGATGCTTGAAAATATAATCGATTTTCTCTAAGAGGAAATGTGGCTTTAAGTTACCTTCCTCTAATGTTTCCGTAGCTCCATATTCTTGATAATGATAAGCATTTTTTAATTGGTGGTCTTGGGCTGATTTAGGTAAAGGTATTAACAAAGATGGTTTGCCTGCGGCTGCTATTTCAAATATAGCGCCTGAGCCAGCTCTTGAGATAATAAAATCACAAGCAACTAAGGCATGGCTTAATTGTTTCTCATTCAAGAATGGCTCTGCATGATAATATCCTGTCAACTCTTTTACTGCTAAAATAGATGCTTCTTTAGAAGTTTGTTTATATGTTTTTTGACCTGTCTGGTGAATTATTTCAAATTTAGTTAAAAGGTTGGGCAATATCTCAAGAATTGTATTATTGATATTACGAGAGCCCTGTGAGCCACCTAAAATTAAAAGCAATGGCTTACCTCCTTGTAGTTTGAATATTTCCTTTGCTTTTTCTTTATTACCTTCTAATAAAACAGTTCTAATTGGGTTACCAACACAAACTATTTTATCTTTAGCAATTCTTTCTGTATTTTCAAAAGATGTAAAAACCTCAACAGCCCACCTTGCTTGCATCTTAGCTGCAATCCCAGCAACTGCATCTGATTCATGTAAGAATATGGGGACTTGAAGTAATCTAGCTGCAAAAACTGTTGTAAAAGACCCGTGACCTCCTTTACTAAAGACCACATCAGGAGCCAAGAAAAACATCACAAACAATGACTTTATAATTCCAAAAGGAACAATAAAAGCATCTAATATGTTTCTAGCAGAA
>JABMPZ010000005.1 GCA_013203565.1 Parcubacteria group bacterium
GACATCTATAAATCCAGATGTCAGATAGAATTATTCTTTAAGTGGAACAAACAGCATCTAAAGATTAAATCATTCCTGGGAACCAGCCCAAATGCAGTTCTTACACAGGTGTGGGTTGCCATGTGCTACTATTTGTTGCTCACATACATCAAATACCAGACTAAATATGGCTATTCACTTACTGAATTGGGCCGAATGATCAGAGAAGTGTTGATGGAACGAACAAATTTAGTCGATATTCTGTCTTTAAATGCCAAAACTATCAAGAAGGCTAGAGAACCTGTGCCTCAAATGGCACTATTTTAACCGGACAGTAGTGATAATAATTCTTGACATGTTTTACAGTTATAATGAAAATATGCATAACACCATTAATCTTTTAAAAATGGTGCCCATATTGCATGATGAATGGAATCAACAAAGGTATGTATATTATATTTATCACGAATAATATTTATAGTTTCTTTAGAAATAGTTTTACATAAAGATAAATTTTCCAGAAGTCTTAAAATATAAATCTCTAAAGCTTTAATCCTATCGGCCCTATTTATCTCTCTTATTCTGAAACCGGTTACACCGTCTATAACATAATCCCACTCTGTTCCATCTGCAATGCCACATATTACAGGAAGACCGTGAAGCATAGCCTCGGGAATTGCTAACCCGCCTCGTCCAGGTAACACAAAGATATCTGACAGTTGAAAATAGGTAGATACACCATCGATAATTTTACCTGTAGTTGTTACACTGTTTGATATTCCTAAATCTTTTATCCTCTTTCGTATATCGCTCATTTCAGTACCGTCACCAACAATTAAAAGGTGGGCACTGGGTTTATTTATACAAATATATTTAAAAGCCTCAAGTAAAATATCTAAATCTTTATCTTTTTCAATAGCACCAACAAATAAAACAATTTTTTTATTTTCCAATTTTAACTTTTTACGCAATTCAGGAACTCTATTTTTACAGCGTTCTTGTTCATTTTTAACTTTCTCAGTATCAATATTATTAACAGCCAGAACACATTTCTTTCGAGGTAATCCAATCCTTTTTGCATATTTTAAGCCTAACGAACTATAGGATAAAAATATATCACTTCTTTTCTCCATAAATTTGAACATCTTTCTATAGAGTTTAGATATTCCATAGTAGTTATGATTTTCTAGCTTACCAGATGTATGCCAGATGATCGGGATCTTAAATATTTTTGCAAATGGAAAAATAAAGAGAAGATTATTAAAAAAATTAGCTCCTTCTGCAAATATTACATCAGGTTTATATTTATATAGCTTACAGAACAGTTCTGGGTTAATAATGATAATCCCTTCTCTACCAGAAGAATTAATAGTCGTTCTTAGGGTTTTTAATTGTTCATGTTCAAAACCAGTAATCTTTTTAGTATTATCACATCTTCTTCCAGGGAAACCTGTGCTATAAAAAGCTTTTATGTTTATATCCTCATAACCATTTAATCTTGATATAATTGGTACACGGTAATGAGTAATAAAGCGTGTACAAAAAGCAACTTTTAGTACTTTTTTTGCTACTTTTTTGTTCAACTGATAGTCCTTTATTTATATCCCTTTTGATCAACGACATTTCGATTTCCGTCTTGCCTCATGAGTAAATCATACCCTAATCAAAGAACTGCCTCATGAGTAATCTTACCGTGTAATTTAGTTTTAAATTTTTCTTATTATGCATGAGACAAACCTACTGCTTGCCAGATCTTCTCGAACCGATTTGTCCAAGAGTGCTCATTTTTAGCACGTTTTCGTGCGGCTTTTCGAATTTGATACCTAGCAGTTTCTCTAGCAGGGTCAAGGTAATACTTAGCTTTATCAAGCAATTCTTCAAAAGAGCTGTAAAAAATCATTTCTCTATCTTCTTCGAAATATTCTTGCAGTTCAGGAGATCTATTAACTATATGAATTGCACCGCACATCGGGGCTTCAAATTCACGTAAATGAATGCACTTAAGCGGTTTTTTTAAAACATACGTACTGCCATACTCTATCGAACCATAACTCATTGCCATTCTTGAATAATATTTACCCATTTCTGAAAACGATGGTCCAGGAAAATAATCGATAGATACAATAGACTTTGGATCATCTTTAATTTTTTTTGACTCAATAAATGATCTTTTCAATGCACCTACAACTATTTTCCTGCCTGATATAAATAATAATTGTTGATAAGTATGGGGTAGTGATTTGCGAATATTTTTTATTGCCCTGGTGAGAGGGTTGTTGAATCTCGTATTTTGATTATCATGGAACTGATTTTCCCCAAAAACTTTTAATGGTATTTGATTTTGAGCTAATTTATTGAGGTAAACTCGCCTAGCCCCATAAATACTTCCAATAAAACCGATATACCTTTCCTTTCTTATTTTAACAGGTTTAAAAACAAAAGGATTAGCAGCATATGGCATCATTTTTACGTTCCCGCCATAAGATTTCAATAAATCAAGATTGTCTCTAGATGTCGCCCAGACCAAATCAAAACTACCGGCGATTTTTTTTATAATGAATGGTACGCTCAAATCATCACAATGCATTAAAACAGTGGGGATCCCTAACCTGCTTATTTCCTGAGTTGCACTTGGTGTTAACGTACTGTCTGAGGCACTAGTAAAAAAAAGGTCAATAGAATATTTTTCTAATACTAGCTTGACTTCGTCAACTAAAAGTTGAGAGTATTCTGAAGCAGTACCTAGCTGATTTAGTATTGTTATTGGATTAAAAAAATGTATGTCGTGACCACATCGCTTTAACTCATCAATGTAATGATGAGTTGGCCAATCATACATAAAGCTATTACCGGCTACTGGACTATAGTAAAATATTCGCAATGAAGAAAGCTGGAATCTGCCTTTTAAAAACTAATTTCTCTATTGATCTAAGATAAAAAGGTTGAAAATAAATTAATTCTTTGTCGCTATGATGTTTATTTGAGTACCTTGAATTGAATTGTATAAGTATTTTTTTATTAGGCTGTAGGATAATTTCCTGAAGCCATAAGTCACTGTATTTATGAGTGGCATGTTCCTGGAAAAGAAATCTGTAATCTCCATGGTATATTTGTCAAAAGGGGGTATAAACAACTGGCTCCAAAATAAATTTACTTGAAAACCAATATCTTGAATATAATTGATAAATTCGTCAATTTTATAAAAATTGATATGACTCGGATCTGGATTATATCGTTCACTTGCTTCTGCTGGGAAAAAAAGAAGCAATGTACCTTTAGGCTTTAAAATTCTATAAAATTCCATTAACAATTGATCAGCTTCTACCCTTGGAATATGCTCAAAAACCTGACTACTGTGAATAGTTCCAATAGTATTATCTTTTATTGCTTGTATTTTACCAGATCCATCGTATTTGATAATATTTTCTAATCCTTGATCTTTACAAACCTTTAGTGCAGAATAAGATATATCTACGCCAATAAAATGATTTAAACCTTCGGATTTACCGGCCAGTAAACAAGCACCATTACCACAGCCAAAATCTAAAAATGGCTCAAAAATGAATTCTTTATACTTTTTGAATTTGTTTTTAGATTGATGTATATGCGAATATTGGTTGAGCAACAAAATATCAAGGTCAAGTCCTAAAAGTTCTGTAAAATGCATTCAAGCGGCCACAGTCTTCATTTGTTTTGGTTTTTTAGTTTTCAACTTATGTTCTTCGTGATCTAACAAGCTCATATCCAAGTATTGC
>JABMPZ010000040.1 GCA_013203565.1 Parcubacteria group bacterium
GTATGTTAACCCGCGTGGTTATTAGCCTCCGAAGAAAAGGCAACAAATGGGCACGATCGTGCCCATTTGTTGCCTTTTATTTTTTCATAAATTCTTCGCCTATCCTTCATTATTTACTAAGAATGGATGACCTGCTGGTTTAAAATGACAGTTCTAAGAGTATTTTTCACTTCAAGTGAGTGAGCAGTTACGACAAAAAAAGTTGACTAATGAGTAAAAATGTTTTAAGATAGCTGGTATAAAGTAAACTAAACAAATATGACCAAAAAGGCAAAAACAATTTTAATTGTTATCTCAATAGTAGTGGTAATCGTAGGTATTTCTGCGGTGCTTTCTTTTATTAAAAATGGTAATGGCGATGATGTTGTCATAGAAGAGCAGACAAAGGTGGTTAGAACTATTGTTCTAGCTGATGGTGTTGTTGATGGTAGTATCAACACAGTAGGTGTGGTTTCTGCTAATTCTATGGTAAGTGTTGTTTCTTTGGGGAGTGGAACAGCACAAAGTATATATTTTAATGATGGGCAGTATGTTGTAGAAGGGGATATGTTAGTACGACTTAATAATACCAGTGTTGAAGAGCGTGTTGAAACAGCTGAAATTGGTTTAAAAATAGCCATAGATAATTTGAATAATTCTGGAATAGTACAAGAAAAGAATCTATCTGACTCTCGGAATAGTGCTGTTGTTTCAGTTTTAGATTATTTGAATATAGTGGACAATACTTTGGATGATATTGACTATATTATTAAAGTAGAGGGTGATTTGCAGATAGAAGGAATCTCTGGGACATTATCAGTTAAAAACCCACAAAGTTTAATAAATGCAAAGAGTGATTATCTAATAGCAAGAGAAAACAATAACCGTTTACAAGATATTAATTTCGATACAACTAATATAGTTGAAAAACTCGGAGAGGTTACAGAAAGTTTGAATAAAGTTAGGGTTGTTGTTGAGGATATGGTAAAGGTTTTAGATTACACAATACCAAGTGGTAGTTTCAGTGAGAGTGCTTTGTTAGCTCAACAAACATACTTTAATTCTTTGAGAGCATCTTTAGCAGTTACTCAAACAATTGCTGATAGTCAGTTGCGAGCATTTGAAAATGTAGAGTTGTCTAATAAGAGTCAAGTTGATTCTTTAGAGAATTTAGTTGAGTATTCTAAAAATCAATTACAATTAGCACAGATCGCTAAAGATAATTTAGTAATAAAATCTCCAATCGCAGGTAAAATAACTAAAAAGGATATTGAAGTTGGAGATGAGGTTAATATCAATAAATCTGTTGCTGAAATATCACAAACTGGAACTGTTAAAATTGAAGTTAGCTTATCACCAGAGGATGTGAGCTTTATTAGAAAAGGACAGAGAGTTACATTAGAAGATAACCTTGTTGGGGTTATAAGTAACATTGCATCAATAGCTGAATGGGATAGCAAAAAGGTAAAGGTAGATATTGCATTCAATAATACATGGAATAAGTTTATTCCAGGTGCCTTTGTTGATGTTAAAATCCCAGTAAATAAACTAATAAAAACAAGCGTGAATTCAGTATTTATTCCATTAAAAGCAGTAACCATAACACAGGGTGGCAGTTTTGTTTTTATTGTGGAGGATAGTATTGCTAAAAAAGTAGAGGTTGTAAGAGGGGATGTTCATGGGAGTTTAATTGAAATTACAGATGGTCTAAAACTTGGAGATAATCTTGTAGTATTCGGGGGAAAATCTCTTGAGGATAACGAAGAAGTAATAGAGATGGCTCCGTAACTCTTTCGTAGCCAAAAAGAATAAATTGTAGTAGAAAGAGTTATGGAATCATCTCATAATAACGAATAAATATGAAAACCAGCAGAGAAAAAATGGAAAAGGTTTTAGATAAGGCCTATGAAAAAGAAAGCAAATCAATTGCTGGCTTTTTTATTAAAAACTTCCGTTTCACTTATTTGATTATAATAACAATTGTTTTACTTGGTGTTTATGCCATAGCTATAATGCCAAGAGAATCAGACCCTGAAATTAAAATCCCATTTGCTGTTGTTACCACAGTATATCCAGGAGCCACCCCAACAGATATAGAAGAATTAGTAACTGACAAGATTGAAGAAAAGATAAAAAACCTGGATAATTTAAGAGTTTATACATCTAATTCTAAACAGGGCTTTTCAAGTATTTTTATTGAGTTTTCAGCTGAAGCTGATTTGCAGCAAAGTTATCAAAAACTACGCACAGTTGTTTCTGAAGCTGCCCCAACATTACCAGAGGAAGCAATGGATCCAATAGTAACAGAAATCAGAAGCTCTGATATGCCTATTATTACTTATAGCTTAGTGAGTGATTTAGGCCTGATGGAGTTAAAAGAATACGCAGAGATTATACAAACAAAACTTGAGAGTATAAAGGGTGTTTCTAAAGCGCAAATTACAGGTGGAATAGAAAGAGAGTTTCAGGTTATTGTTGACCAGAAAAAGTTAGTTAACTTTAATGTTTCTTTAGGCCAGATTATTGGTGCCATAGCAAGAACAAACTTTAATTTTCCTCTTGGCAATATAGAAGTAGATGGATTTAAATACTATGTTAGAGTACAGGGTAAATTAAAAGACCAATTAGGTCTTGATGATATAGTAGTAACTACCCGAAACAATACACCTATTTATTTGCGTGATGTTGCTGATGTTCGTGATAGCTACAAAGAAAAACAAACAGAATCAAGGATTGGTTCAAAGAATAGAACCTCTTTGAATACAATATCTTTGAGTGTGTATAAAAAAACAGGAGGCAATATATTAGAGATTGTTGATACATCGAAAGAAGAAATAAAAAAATTAGAAGAAAGCGGTAGATTTCCAGATAGTTTAACAATAGAAGAAACAAACGACAACTCTTGGTTTATTAGAGACACCCTTAATCGTTTAGGAACAAGTGGAATACAAACAATGGTATTGATTGTTCTTTTATTGTTTGCTGTTCTTGGCTTGAGAGGGGCTTTAATTACAGGGTTATCTGTGCCATTAGCTTTTTTATTGGCATTTTTGTTTTTATTAATGCAAGGCAATACACTAAACTCAATAGTATTGTTTTCTTTGATAATATCTCTTGGTCTAATGGTAGATAACTCTATTATTATAATGGAGGGGATAAACGAATACAGAAAAAAGTATAACAAAACCCCGTTTGAAGCATCTATTTTATCTGTTTGGAATTTCAAGTGGCCCATTATTTCAGGAACCATGACAACAGTGGCTGCCTTTTTACCAATGCTATTAGTTACAGGTATTATGGGTGAATTCTTTTCATATATTCCAAAAACAATTTCAGCTACTTTAATTTCATCTTTGTTTGTTGCTTTAGTTATTATTCCTACTTTAGCCGCAAGGTTTGCTAAAAAACCAAATGGCGAGCCAGCAAAAACCAAAGTCAAAAAAGCCAGAAAATTCATCTTCAAAGATTGCATAGAAAAACTAAAAGAAAAATATGTTATTTTTATGCGAGGGCTTTTGCTTAGCAAACTAAAAAGACGATTACTTATTGGGATTGCTTGGCTCTGCTTTATTATAGCTGTTGCAGTTCCAGCAAGTGGTTTAATGAAAATAGAAATGTTTTCTTCAATGGATACAAACAGTTTGCTTATAAATATTGAATTACCTGCAGGCAGTGCCTTAGAATCAACAGAAGAAGTAACAGAGCGTGCAGAATTGGTTGTAAGTGAAATGCCGGAGTTAAAGAACTTCGTAACTACTTTAGGGGCTTCTATTTCATGGACATCATTTGAGGGTGGAAAGAGTGGATTGCACTTAGCCCATATTTTAATTAACTTAGTTCCTAAAAAAGAGCGAGATAATGACAGTATGGAGATTGCTGATGAATTAAGACCAAAACTACAAACAATACAAGGAGGTAAGGTTACTTTAGAAGAGATGGGCGCTGGGCCTCCAAGTGGAGCCCCAATTGATATTAGAATTTCAGGTAATACAATGGATGAAATATCATCTTCTGCTGATAAAATTGTTAAATTATTAGAAAGCATTGATGGTGTTATTAATATATCAACAAATGTTGAAGATTCTTCAGGTGAGTTTGTGTTCACTGTTAACCAAGAAAGAGCAAGCTATTTTGGACTTGATACTGCTTCTATATCAAGTGCTATCAGAACAGCTATTTACGGCACCAAGGCATCAGCTGTTACTGTTGATGGCGAGGATATTGATATAACAGTGAAATATGATGATGATAAGTTTAATGATATATCTGACATTAAAGATATATTAATGGTTACACCATCAGGGCAGACCGTTCCTCTTAAAGAAGTAACTGATGTTGAACTCGGAAACGCTGTTTTATCTATTAGACATAGAAATGGTGATAAAGTTATTGGTGTTACCGCAGGTATTGGAGAAAAAGTTAAATTACAGAAAGTATTATCTCAATTCAACAAACAAAGAGAAAACATTGGGTTACCAGAAACAGTTACCATTGAAATCGGAGGAGAAGTTGAAGATATTGAGAAATCATTCAGAGAGTTATTCTTGTCTATGATTGTTGGAATAATGTTGATTATAATTATTTTGGTTTTACAGTTTAACTCATTTAGACAACCGCTTATCATTATCTTTACCCTTCCGTTAGCTATTATTGGAGTTGTTCTTGGATTAAATATCTTAAGAATGCCATTTGGTTTTACAGCATTTTTAGGAATTGTATCGCTCGGAGGTATAGCAGTCAATGACGCAATTGTTCTAATAGACAGAATAAACAAAAATTTAGCAGTAGGAATGGAAAGAGTAGAAGCAATATCAGAAGCAGGCTCAGCAAGAATGCAACCAATATTCCTAACATCACTAACAACAATAGCAGGGGTCTTCCCACTACTATTCGCAGACGCACTATGGAGAGGCTTCAGCGTAGCACTAATATCCGGCCTTATTTTCTCAACAACACTAACCCTAATTATTATCCCAATTCTATTCAATGCGCTAACACCAAAGAACAACAAAAATAACAAACAAAAGTTTGATTCTACAGTAAAAGAAAATGTTAATAACGAATACAAACAAACAAGTATAGACCAACATTTTTAAAAACAACAAGAAGAAACCAAAACAGGGCGTAAGTCCTGTTTTGTATTACAAAAATATTTGAAAAAACTTGAAAAAAGAGGTAACCTAAAATAATAAAAACATAAAATTTATGGCTACTCATATTCTTAAAATACGGGAGATTGATCGGGTTGTTTTTGATTCTATTAAAAATGGCGAGAAAACCGTAGAAACTCGGGCTTGTACTGATAAGTTTCGTAAAATAGAGAAAGATGATGTTTTAGTTTTTGTTTGTGGGGATTCAAGATTAGAAAAACAAGTATTAGAAATTGATTATTATAAGAGCATTGATGAAATGACAAAAGTTTTGGATTTTAAGAAAGTAATGCCTTTTGTGTATTGAGATGGTTACAAAATACTTCCTGTTACAGTTTTATCTTTTTGGTCCTAACTGCGTCAAACTGCGTAAAAAGGCTTTTACCGTAGCTACTGCTA
>JABMPZ010000041.1 GCA_013203565.1 Parcubacteria group bacterium
GGAATTAATTTAGCTCTTGAACAGGATTTCAATGTAAAAGTAATTGCAATGGAAAAAGACAAAGACCCAGCAGATGTTGTTTCACAGAATCCAGATGATTGGCAAAAAGCTATTGAACAAGCAAAAGAGATAATGGCCTTCTATTTTGATACTGCTCTGAATAGTTTTGACTCAACAACTCCTCAAGGGAAAAAACAAATTGCTGAAGCACTTTTGTCTCAAATTAAAAAAATATCAAATAATATCTTACAGTTTCATTGGGTTCAGAAATTAAGCAGTATTTTAAATGTTTCAGAAGAATCCATTTTACAGGAAATAAAAAAGATAAAACCAGATTCAGAGCGTAAGACAAGATATAATGAAAGTAATGTGCCTGTTGCTTCTTTTGCTGATATTACACCAACACAAGTTAAGTTAAGAAGAATTCTTTTAGCTGAAAGAATGTTAGGCTCTATTTTGCAACATAAAGAAAGCAGAGAATTAATTAACGACGACCTTGTTTCTGTTTGTCCGGCTAATATAGCGAGTATTTTATGTGCCCTTAAACAGAATCAAGAACAAGGGCTTGACCAGTATTTAAAAAAGATTTTTGATAACTGTGCTTTTCAATCAGAAATTGATGAATCAGATGAGCCAGAAAAAGAAGTAAAACTTTGTTCTAATTTTTTAATAAAACTTTCTTTACAGAGTCAGTTAAAAGATATTTCAGAAAAGATAAAGCAAGAAGAACAGAAGTCTGATTCAAAAATACTTATTTTTTTAATTCAACAATTTAATGAGTTAGTAAAACAAGTTAAATCATAATTAAAATGGCAAAAAATAAAATAAAAATTAAAACTTCAGTTCCAAAGAAAAACACAAGGTCTTCTTCTGCTATAAAAAAAGCGCCTAAGAAGCCATTAAATAAAGTAAAAAAGCCAGTAAAGAAAATAAAGCCGAAGCCCAAGGTAAAGCCAGTTAAAAAAACAAAGAAACCACAACGCCGTCGTCGTTCAATAAGCATAAGAACAGAGAGGAAGATTTTTACAAATGATAAAACAGAAGCCATAATTGCTCGCGGTAAAATAAGGGGTTTTGTTACTACTACTGAAATTTTGCGTGACTTTCCAGAGTTTGAAAAAGATATCCCTGGTCTTGATTTACTTCACGATAATTTGATTAGTCAAGGGATAAAGGTCTTAGAGAAAAAAGGACTTCTAGATATAGATGATGATAATAAACCTAAAACTCTTGCCCAATCTAAGATTGATTCTGTTCAGATGTATTTAAAAGAAATAGGGAGCTTATCAATGATTACAGCTAAAGTAGAAAAGGACTTGGCTAAACTCATAGAAAAGGGAGACGAAGAAGCAAAAAAGCATTTGGCTCAAGCAAACTTGCGTTTGGTTGTTTCTATTGCTAAAAAATATATTGGCCGTTCTCCAAACCTTACTTTACTTGATTTAATTCAAGAAGGTAATCTTGGTCTTTTTCGCGCTGTTGAGAAGTTTGACTGGAGAAAGGGGTATAAGTTTTCAACCTATGCTACTTGGTGGATAAGACAAGCAATTACAAGGGCCTTAGCTGACCAATCAAGAACTATCCGTATCCCTGTTCATATGGTAGAAACAATCAGTAAGTATGAGAAAGTTAGAAAGAAGTTATTACAAACCTTAGGAAGACCCCCTTTACCAGAGGAGATTGCCGCTGAAATGGGGATTGATGTTGCAAAAGTACATCATTTAAGGAAAATAAAGCAAAAAGCAGTTTCATTAGAAACTCCAGTTGGTGATGATGAAAAAGATAGTGTGTTAGCTGAATTCATTAAAGATGAAAAAACCCCACCACCTTCACTTCAAGCTGCAAGAAATCTTTTGAAAGACCGCTTAGCAGAAATATCTATAGATCTCACCCCAAGAGAGAGAAAGATTTTAGCTTTAAGATTTGGGTTAGATGATGGAGTAACACACACATTAGAAGAAGTAGGAAAAGAGTTTAGCGTAACAAGAGAGCGCATAAGACAAATTCAAGCAAAGGCATTAGAAAAACTCAGAAGAGTAAGAGGCCTGAAAAAATTAAAAGATTATTGATCAGTTTATAGTTTATAGTTAATAGTTTATAGTTATGGATGTTACAAGTTCATATAAGGATTTAAAGGTTTGGCAAAAGTCAATTGATTTAGTTACAGAAGTTTATCGTTTAACAGAGCGTTTCCCTCAATCTGAAGTTTATGGTTTGACATCTCAAATGCGGAGAGCCGCTGCTTCTATTCCTTCCAACATAGCGGAAGGTCAGAAAAGAGGGCATCCAAAGGAGTTTGTGAGATTTTTATACATCAGTTACGGCTCTGGCGCTGAATTGGAAACACAGGTTGAAATATGCAAAAACCTTGAAAAATTAAAGGATTTAGATTATAGTAAAATTACTTCTTTATTACAGGAAGTGATGAAAATGTTAAATGGTCTTATCCGTAGTTTAAAAATTGATTAACGGTTTTTTCTATAAACTACAAACTATTAACTAAAAACTGATACATTCCGCGGTGGCGCAATGGTAGCGCGAGGCCCTGTTAAGGCTTAGGTTGTAGGTTCGAGTCCTACCCGCGGAGCAGTTCAGCAAATTCGGGGTGCAAAACCCTGTTTTTGTTTATGTTTACAGGGAAAACAGATGGTTCGAAAATTTGTTTTTGGGTTTTAGCCAATTTTGCTATTTTCGAACTATTAGTAAACTTTACTGCTTCAAAAAGAACTTCAAACGGCTTTGAATAAGTAAAAGACAATCTACTACCGTCTAAAGAGAGATTATCAGAGATAAGGCCAATGAGTTGTCTTTTTTCTTCTAAATTGGCTTTCTGGAAGATCTCTTTGGCTCTTTGCGCTAAGTCAAAGATGTTAATGCCTAATTCAAAGTGTTTATTGCCTGTATTAGAGTGTTTTTCCATACTCCCAGTAATTACATCTTTTTCCTCTGAATACTGCTGAAATTTTCTATCGTAAAAATCTTTATCTATTCTTTCATCTAATTTATCATCATAAAGCCGATCAAGTCGTTTCTGTATTTGTTCGTGTCTTTGTTTTAGTTCATTCAAAGTAGAGGAGTGGTAATTTATTTCGTCTTTATGACTTTTTTTAAGTTCTCGTCTTATCCAATCAGCTATCCGTTGGTTTTTAATTCGTAAGTTTTCAAACTTTTTTGAAATTTGTGTTTCAAGCTCTGGCTCCTTGACCCATACTCGTTGTGAGCAGTCCCTGTAATGGTTACAATGCCCGTAAGTGATACCTTTCTGCTTTTCCCAAGTTATCTTGCCTCCACATTCTTTACACTTGATAGACCCCTTAAACAGATAAAAATGTTTTCTATATTTTGGTGTTGTTTTACTTTTTAAAACTTGCTGAACATTATCAAATAATTCTTTGCTTACTAATGGCTCTTGTTTGCCCTCATAAATTTTATTATTCCACCTTATTTTGCCATAATAAAATGGGTCAGAAAGTAATTCACCTACTCGACTTTTTGCCAGTTTGTTATTACCTCTTGTTCTTAATCCCTCCTCATATATTGTTTGTCCAAGCTTTTTGATAGAATAACCACCACCAGAATACTGTGTAAACATTTTTTTAATTAAGCCAGCTTTTTCTTTGTCAACAATGTGGATTTTATGTCCTTTCTCGCCAACTGTTTTATAACCAAGTGGGGGTTTAGTTGGCAACCACCCTTGCCTTATCTTTTCTGCCTGCCCTTTTTTAACCTCTTCTGAAAGGTTATCAATATAGTATTGAGCTACTGAAATCTTGATATTCCAGATAAACTTTTCATTTGATTTTGAATCTTTATTCAAAACACAACCTTCTTTTACAAAATGTACTTCTCGTTCAGTATTTCCATTTATCCACTCATTAACAAAAACAGCATCTTTCAAGTTCCGTGTTAAACGGTCAACTTTTTCACAAACAATAACTTTGATATTGTTTTTTTTCACATAACTCAACATTTCATTAAAAGTTTTTCTCTGATTTTTACCACAAGCCGACTCTGCAATAGCAAACTTCCGAGCAACCTCAAAACCTTTCTTTTGAGCATAATCCCCAAGAAGCTTTTCTTGAGAGGGGAGCGAATACCCAGTATCTTCTTGTTCTCGGGAACTAACCCGAGCAAATAGTATAGTTTTCATATTTTTTGTATTTTCGCTTGACATATTTATACAATATGTTATAATTTATATGTAATAAAAGAGGTATATTTAGTCATTAGATATAGTCACGTAATAAATTCGTGGCACAGTAAAGGAGATGAAGCGATGAGAATGGATAACCCTGCTTGTTCAGATGGCATCCAAATGATTACGAATAAAAAGGCGCAGTTATATATTAATACCGTTATTCGTGATCTCATTGATATTCTTCCGGATACAGGAGTATACTGTTGGAGAACAGCTCATTACTCGGGTAGTATCGCTGAAGTAACATACGAAGGTATTTCAGAGGGTGAGTACGTAGCCTTTGTTGCAGAGCAAGTCGGAGATATAGAGGCAAGAGGATTTGTTGTATTTCCAGATAATGCTGGCTCTCTGGCTAATGTTCGAAGAAAGGCGGTAGTAAAGAGAGATGAAAAGAAAGGCGCATTCTATTTCGATTTCGAGGATGTGTCAGAGTAAGTATCTAATTGACGACAATGTTCCTAATATGAGCCCGATGGTAATCTAACTGTCGGGCTAAACACTGGAGGAAAGAAAATGGCGGGATTTTTTAAACCTTTTGAGGGACCGACCCAACTTGGCTTTGTCGTTCAGGAAGAAGAGGGGGGATTTCTGAAACATAATTTGATATGGTTCGGACATAAAAGTATCAAGAGTACATATGTCCATCCTCAATATGTGCTTCATTATCTTACCCTGATTGCTCAAGACTGGGAAGTCAAACCAATGTGGGTTTATGTGGTTACCGGCTACACTGGAAGTCGTGATTTCCATCCTGACCCAATAGAGTTTACTTTCGATTATGAAGAACTGGATAAAAGAATAGCTACTGTATTAGGGCTATAAAGCATCTCTGTCCATCTTCGCAACATAGCCCCTCATTCTACGGATTGAGGGTGCTTTTCTATTTCAACACTCTAAACTTTTCCTCAAACTCAATTTTATATACTTTGTTTATTAATTCTTCCCAGTCCAGTCCCTGTTTATCAAACCAAATTTCAAGTTGGTCTAGCTTATCGTATGCCTCATTTTGCTTTTTCATTTTTACTTCGCTGATACGACCCGAGTGAATCCATTTCTTTTCTATTTTATAAATCTTTTCAAAACAGGAGCGAATAAGCTCAAAAGCTACTATTTCTGTATTATTTTTAGTCATAAAAATTATCAAAAGAAGTTTGTTTTTGAGGAGTATCTATAATAGCGCAACTCTGTGGTTGAAGTTTACTTCGCGATTCAATCGTCTGGAGCAGATCAAAAAAGCCAATCAATTTAGTGCTAATTTCAAAACTTTCTTTGTCAGTTAACTCTTTCTTGTATTCCTCTTTAAAAATTTCTTTTAACTCTTGCATTTTACAAAAAATTAGTTACAATAAAAATGGAGCTTTAAGCAATTTATTGCTTATAAGTTTTCCAAAACTAAAAGATTTCTGCTTCGCGGTGGGGGTCTTTTAGTTTTTATTACTCGTCAAGATACGGTGCTACTTTGGAGAGAGCTTTTTTAATCACAGCCAGGTATTTCTTTTCAAGAACCCATCTCGTATTCCCTCTACCTATTTTCAGAACAGGGGACACTAATGGTTCTTTTTTATACTTTGAGAATATCGCCATAGTCGCTCCAAACTTCTTTCCTGTATCACCATTTTTCAATCCCAATTTTTTCTGAATTTCATAAGTATCTAAAAATGGCTTGCGTGCTTCAACAAAAACACGCAAAACCTTCAAAGCATTAACAGGCAATTTCTCAATATCCCCCTGACTCCACCCAGAACCCTGACCAGAATCCAAACGAGTTTTAACTTTTTTTGTCTCCATATTTTTATTTATTTACCCGACCTTTTTATTTTAGGAGAGGAGAAGTGCCAACATTAGAACAACATGAACACAGACACCAATACCAACATCAACGCCCTCTACTACATCTATTGTATCAACCCCTTACAACCCTGTCAACACCCACTACTGTGGATAACTTTCTGTAGCTTTTTTATCCTGTTCTACCTTGTTTTTTAAGTAAAAAAGTGATAATTTTAGAGTAGCTAAAAACTATTAATAGTCATCACAAGATATGCCAATATACAAGAAAACAATTCTTTTGACGGGGGCTGGATTCAGTAAAAATTTTGGTGGTTTTTTGGGTAGAGAAATGTGGTCAAAAATCTTCAATAATCCCAAGCTTACAGGTGTCCCGTCTATAAAAAAAGAATTAAGAACGAATTTTGATTTTGAATCAGTATACGCAAACGTACTGAGAGGTAGTGGTTTTTCTGTTGGAGATAGAGATGTTTTTCAGGAAGTGATAATAGACGCTTATGATGATATGGACAAAATGCTAGGGCAGTACAGATCTAGTAGTAACGATCCGTACCAGATTGATTTTGCTGGTGTCTCTAGATTCTTAGCACTTTTTGTTGTTTCTTCAGGTGGCGGAAGAGAGGTGGGGTTACATTTTACTTTGAATCAGGATTTATTTTTAGAAAATAGGGTAGGGCGTCGTGCTCTTGGTCTGGGGTCGTTACAGTACAAAAACTACACTGATGCAATTAACGCAGGAAGGATCGATTCAAGTCTCGAAGTACGCTTACCAACTAGAAAATTTATAGATGAGTTTGAAGAAAAGTATGCATCCGATCTATTATATATCAAACTCCATGGCTCTTCTGGTTGGCTTTCTTCCACGGGGTCAAGGCAGATGGTATTAGGTAATAATAAGCTAGCTGATATAATGCAAGAGCCGTTACTTGAGTGGTATTTTGAAATTTTTGAAGAGGCTCTATATAGGGATGGGGTTAAATTGTTTATATGCGGATATGGATTTCGTGACTCTCATATTAATGAACGAATCGTAAAAGCAGTACGAGAACATGGTCTAAAAATTTATATAATATCACCTACAGTCCCTGAGGAATTGCAAGATTTTCTTATTGGTAAACCATCGACCTCTGGGCAAATATGGAGTGAAAATGAAGATGGAAAATCTATTTGGTCTGCTGTAGATGGATATTTTCCGTATGAAATGAAAGAAATTTTCCCCTTTGGTCAAAGAGATAATGATAAAAAGGATGCTTTATTTAATGCTGTTACATGTTGATGTATTTTTGAAACCACCAAACAGGTTCTAAAAAAGTCTGTCTCTCGGAGAGTCTAAACGAAAAGCCCTTATGAAATAAGGGCTTTTCGTTTAGACAGGAGGTAGGAGACAGAGCCTCTTTATTCCACTGTTTTCCAGATGTTCTTAAATACTTCTCTTGTGTTGTGAGCGAAAGTAGCATCATAAATTTCTACTAGGTAATGGGGGCGCTGGTTGGTGACAATCATAATAACATAATCACCACACACCCAAGTAGAAGCTGTGAATTGTTTTGCATCTTTCCAAACTTTAATTTTTCTTCTAGTAGAGTATTCTTTTTTCTCCATTCTTTTTTCAATAGGGGACCTGTTGGTTAAAAGTTTTAATGATAGTCCTTTGGGGGCTATATTTTTCCAATACCAATCTATTGCTTTTTCATAATGTTCTACATATGAGACATCATGAAAACCCCACCAAGTACCGTCTCTTTTCATAATACTGTCTGACCA
>JABMPZ010000042.1 GCA_013203565.1 Parcubacteria group bacterium
AACCTGCTCGCGATTACGCTCACAGAACCTTGAATGTTTTCCTCGCTTCGCTTGGAAAGCCATTATCTAAGAACCTGCTCGCGATTACGCTCACAGAACCTTGAATGTTTTCCTCGCTTCGCTTGGAAAGCCATTATCTAAAAACTACCCTATGTATTAAAATTGGGCTTGCCCTCGAGAGATTTTATTCTTCGGGGCTTGACAAATTAGCAAATATATACTACAATGGTAGCATTAAATAGAAAATATGGACATTAGCCCGAAGTTTTAGGAATTTTTTTTGTATTGGATTAATCTGGCCTTGGCTCGATTAATCCCAAAAAAAGTTCTGAGTCTTCGCTTTAGCTTATGACGACTTCGGGCTGTTGCCCCTGCCTATCCCTCTCTAAGGGATGGGCAGTTTTTTATCACTCTCCAGTCACCCGTTCTATTTCTTTTATTGTTGTGACTCCTTCAATAACTTTTATAAATCCATCCTGTCTTACAGAAGCCATGCCCCTTTCCTTGGCTTTTTTGTTTAAGTCAGCAATTGATGGTGATGCAATAATAAAGTTCTCCATTTCATCATCTACTTGGAAGAACTCATATATACCAATTCTGCCACTATACCCACTGTTATTGCATGCAGGACAACCCTTAGCTGTTGGTATTTTTGTGATTGGAGGTAGTTTTACTGTCTTTGGTAGGGATTCAAACTCTTTTTCAATCTTTTTTGACTCCTCTGAAGTTGGAGCTTTCATTTCTTTGCACTTCTCGCATACTTTTCTTGCTAATCTCTGGGCAATAGCTAAGTTTAATGCAGGAGCTATATTAGTAAGCTTTTCTCCTAATGCCTGAAGACGAACAACAGTTCCAGCAGCATCATTGGTATGCAAAGTTGTTAAAACTAAATGCCCTGTGAGTGCTGCTTGCAAAGCAATCTGCGCTGTTTCAAGGTTTCTGATTTCACCAATGAGTATTACATCAGGGTCTTGTCTTACTATTGCTTGAAGTCCAGAGGCAAAGGTGTAGCCCTTTTTTTCATTCACTTGGCTTTGAGATATGCCTGGTAGATGATATTCTATTGGGTCTTCTATGGTAACTATCTTAATTTCAGAGTTTTTTAGTTTTTTCAGTATAGCGTAAAGAGTGGTTGTTTTACCGCTTCCTGTAGGGCCTGTTACAATAATCATTCCATTTGGTTGCTTTATTTCTTTTTCAAATACTTGTTTTATGTCTTTCCTTATACCCAACTCTTCAATCTCTATCAGGTTTTTAGGGTCCAAAACTCTTGCTACAATTGTTTCTCCATATTCAGAAGGTAAAACAGATATCCTAGTTTCTATTTCTTTTTTTCCAATATTAATAGTAAATCTGCCATCTTGAGAAGTATCTACTACATTTAGTTTAATGCTAGATAAAATCTTTATTCTGGAAAGCAATCTCTTATATACCTCTTGTTCTATTTTAATAATTTCATGAAGAACTCCATCCATTCTTATCCTTATTGTTATATCCTCTTCTTCTGGCTCTACATGTATATCAGAGACCTCAAGTAAGATAGCTCCAATAAGAAGGGCTTCAACAAATGAGGTTATATCTCCAGATATATTATCTTCAATAACTTTCTTAAAGTTATCTATATCTTTTACATCCCCGATTTTCTTTATTTGCTCTTCGGACACTGTTATTTGCCCGGATATTTCTTTATTCATGGACTTAAAATAGTTATTAATTTATCTTTAGCTGATTGAAGGCTATCTTCCCCTGTATTAAAAAGCACACCCTTGCCCTTTACTACACCCTTGAAGTGGTTTGCTACTTTTTCAGTTAAGGTTTTACTTGGTGAATAAAAGATACCCTTAATAGTGACAGGTGAGTCGTGTTGTTCCCAAAGAATAAGAAAGTTTCGAAAAGGAAAAAGATTTGAGCTTATTCTTTTTAATGTAAACCTTAAATCCTTTGGAGTTGAGTTAGTTTTAACAAAGTCATTTTCTTTTAGGGTAACCCATCCAAGATTGTGTGATTCTGAGAAATGGGTTTTTGTTAAGACCTCGCCAAAGAGATGCACTGGGTTTTCTTGTATCTTATGGTTTAACTCTTTACTAATTGTTTGTAAGTCAGCGCCTTGTTCAACTAAAAAGCCCACTTTTTGGAATGATTGCGGGTTTAAGGAGTGTCCAATATTTGGTGCTTGGTGAATAATGCCTGCTAATAAAGGAGTTGAGATGTTTTTATCAAACAAATCTTCTGATATGAAACTAATGATTTGTAGAACCACTTCAGAAAGAGTTGCTGAATTTGGTTCTATAACATTAGCATGCCCAAAGTTTTCATTTTTCTGATCATTATCAATATTGATAATATATGTTGGGTCTTCTTTTATGAGCCCTTGTATTTCAGTAAAAGAGTTTATCCCAATTGTTATTAGAATCTCATCTTTTGTCGTAGTTTGATCTGATTTGTCATTGAGTTTTTCAAAGACCACATCTTCTTTCTTTAACTCCCCCCCACTTGTTTTTAGAAAAAGATTTATACCGTTTGGTATTTTCTCGTAAAATAAATCAGAGAGTTTAGCCCCTGTTTCACGGATGGAAATACGAATGTCAGCTTTTTGTTGTGAGTCAGTTTGGCAATCTTTTGGTAGAAAAGAAAATGTTTCTGAATATGTATTGCCAAGCATACTTACATTCTTACCTAATTTTTTTAATGCGTGACACAAACCCAAAGCTGCAGGATAGCTATCTTTTTTCATATCAGAACTCGGTAGTATAACAATATTTTGATGCTTTTCAATTATCTTTCTTGTTTTTTTAAGATTGTCCATGGTATTATTTTCACATTAGCCCAAAACAGAAATAATTACAAGTGTTGAAGATAGGTTAT
>JABMPZ010000043.1 GCA_013203565.1 Parcubacteria group bacterium
AATGATTAAACTCAACCTCATTTCAGCCAGTGATGTACTAGCAAATATGGGAATGCTTAAAGTAGCCAAGACCGCTGGAGACACAAATACAGCAGCTGATTTAGTTCTTACAACTGACCCAGATGCTTCGCCTGTTAGGATTATGACTCCTTATGGGATTAGGTCTTGGAGGAAATTAGATTAATTATTAATAAAGTAGTATAATAGTATAAATAGTTTCACAATGTTTGTTTCAAGTAAAACAATTAAAAAAGTGTCTTTCCTAAGCAGTGTTTTGCTTTTGTCGTTTTTGCTTGGGTTTTTGTTTTTTTCTGATGGGTTGAAGACAGATAGAGTAATTGCTGAATCAAGTGATAATGTTTCTGGCTTTGCTTGGTCAGAAACAATTGGTTGGATTAGTATGAATTGCAGAAATCAGGAATTACAAGGCCCTCGGTGTAAAAATAGTGGTTACGGAGTGCATATAGAGGACAATGGTAGTTTTACTGGCTATGCATGGAATGAAAATATCGGCTGGATTAATTTTGCGCCAGCAGGTCCTTATCCACAAAATCCACAGCAATCAGTCCAAGTTGATGTAGAAACAGGCGTTCTTTCTGGTTGGGCTCGCGCTTTGAGCTATGGAGGTGGTTGGGATGGCTGGATAAGTATGAGTGGTACATCTCCTAATTATGGCGTGGTAATAAATAGAGATACAGGTGATTTCTCTGGCTGGGCATGGGGTAGTGTCGTTGTTGGTTGGATACATTTTGCAGATACCCGCTATAAGACAGAGACAAGTTTTAGTTTTAATAACGACCCTACCGTAAGTAATTTAAGTGTTAATCAAGGTGATTACTGTGTGCTTGCTTTCAGACCTACATTTTCTTGGGTTTTTGATGATGAAGATGGAGATCCTCAAGATGCATATCAAGTTCAAATAGACGACGATCTACAAATTTGGGCCAATCCTCTGATTGATAGTTGTGAGCCAGCTTCTGGCACATGCGCCTCTGGCAATGTGGCTCAATCCTATTCTCCAGCAAGCCCAAGTAGTTTTAATTATAAGACAACATATTATTGGCGTGTTAAGGTTTGGGATAATAGAGGCGGGGAGTCAGAATGGGTTTCAGGTCAATTCACAACACCAGACCATAAATATCCAGGTCCTGATTTTGAATGGACGCCACAAAGACCTTCAGATGGCGAGTTGGCTCAATACTGTTCAACAGCACAGGGAGTTTGTGTTAGTGATGTAAGTGATTGTTATGCTGTCGGAGGAGGTCAGATTTCCTGCTCTGGTAGTAGCTTTACTTGGACTTTCCCTCCTGGAACTGAATTTTCTACCTCAACGAATGTTAATTCAGAAAATCCTACTGCTAAGATTAATGAATCTGGCTGGCAAGATATTTTGTTGAATATAGATGACGGGGTTGGTAGTTGCACGGCATCTAAGAGTATTAGAATTTCATCTCCTTTACCTAAGTGGCAAGAAGTAGCACCTGATTAATAATTAACAATTAAGCCCCCCTTTACTTTTGGGGGTTTTTTTGTTACAGTATAGTTGACTGCGTAGTTGCAGTCATTAATCTAATTATTATTACTTTGTTAAAAAGCTACTGTTTCATTGATATGGAAAACATACTTAATCATTTAGTTTTCACGAAAAGCCGTATTTTTAATGGAGTATTTTTAAATTATGTCACAAATTATGCTATTAGTCCTACTTGGAGTAGGAGTTATTTCATTGGCTGCAGGGGCAGTCGTGGGATATTATGTTAGGCAGTCAATTGTTAAGAAAAGAAAAGGCACGATTGAGTCTAAGCTTCAAAAGAAGATTGCTCAAACAAAACAAGAGAGCGAAGAAACAATAAGTAAAGCCAGACAAGAAGCAAATAGGATTACTTCTGAAGCTCAAAAAGAAAGAGAAGAAAGAAGAAAAGAACTCTTAAAAACAGAGAAGATGTTTTTTAAGAGAGAAGAAATGTTAGATAGTAAAGTATCTACTCTTGAAGAAAAAGAAGAGGCATTTGAGGCAAAGGTTGTTAAGTTAAAAGGAATTAAAGAAAAGATTGAGGGATTAAGAGCAGAGGCCGAGAAAAAGTTAGAAAATGTTGCTGGGCTTTCAAGTAAGGCAGCAAAGGACGAGTTGCTAAAAGCTGTTGAGCAGAACAATGAAAGTGAGATAATGCAACGCATTCAGAAGCTAAAACAAGAAGGATCAGAAAGATATGAAAAGCAAGCAAAAGAGATTTTAGTAGATACAATCCAGAAGTATGCCTTAAGTCAGACACAAGATGTAACCACAACTACACTTAACATTCCTTCAGATGATGTAAAAGGAAGAATTATTGGTAAAGAAGGCAGAAACATCAAGGCATTTGAAAAAGCAACAGGTGTTGATGTTATAGTTGATGATTCACCAGGCACTGTTCTTATCTCTGGGTTTAATCCATTAAGGCGTCATATTGCTAAGGTTGCATTAGAACGATTAGTAAAAGATGGTAGAATTCAGCCAGCCCGCATTGAAGAAATAGTTGAAAAAGTCAAAGAAGATGTTGATAAACAAATTCAGGACTTTGGTGAAAAAGCAGTTATTGATGCTGGAGTTATTGGTTTACCACCAAAGATTATAAAGTTATTGGGTCGTTTATACTTCCGAACAAGCTACGGACAAAATGTCCTATTACATTCAATTGAAGTTGCTCATTTATCAGCAAGTTTAGCTGAAGAATTAGGCACTGATGTTAAGATAGCCAGAAAGGCAGGGCTTTTACATGATATTGGTAAGGCAGTTGACCACCAGATTCAGGGCTCTCATGTTGATATTGGTATAAAGATTTTAGAGAAGTTAGGACAAGAACAGGAAGTAATAGATGCAATGAAGGCGCATCACGAAGAGTATGAGGCAGAAAGTATTGAAGCTGTCTTAGTAAAAACAGCTGACCAGATTTCAGGAGCTAGACCAGGAGCTAGAAGAGATACAGTTGAAAACTATCTACAGCGTCTAAAAGAGCTTGAAGACATTGCATTTGAATTCAGCGGTGTTAAAACAGCTTATGCTATTCAAGCAGGTAGAGAAGTGAGGGTATTTGTTAAGCCCGAAGAGATTGGTGATTTAGAGGCCTGTAAACTGGCTCGTGATATTGCTGATAAAGTTCAACAGGATTTGCAATTCCCAGGAGAAATTAAAGTGAATTTGATTAGAGAAACAAGAATAATAGAGTACGCAAGATAAAACCCTTGTGTTGACTTGCTTTATTGCACTATTTCCCTTAAAATAGATATAATCAAATATAAACAAAGGTCGTAGTAACAATTAATTATTATTATGCCAAAAGTAACAAAAGAAGATATCGCTGACTTAATTGCAAAAGAGTGTGAGTGTTCAAAGAAATGTGGAAGCGATTGTTTAAATGCTGTTTTAGATGAAATTGGAAAATCACTTAAAGCTGGCAAAGATGTTACCTTAACAGGATTCGGTACATTTGTTGTTTCTCACAGAAAAGCAAGAGCAGGAAGAAACCCACAGACAGGTGCTACTATCCAAATTGCAGCTAAAGATGTTCCTCGTTTCAAAGCAGGCAAAGGCCTAAAAGACGCTGTTAAATAGATTTTTTGTGGACGTCCGCGAAAAGACTATTTTCTAAAACAAAACCCCTGAAAAGGGGTTTTGTTTTGATGTGGACAGCTATTTGACAAATTGTTTTATAAGTAATAAAATACTACTAATATGAAAATCGGAATTATTACAAAACCAAATGAAAAAGGACAAATAGTTATCCCTAAAAAAATTAGGGATGCCTTAGGCATTGATAAGGATACTTATCTTAATTTAGTAGTAAAGGATAATAGTGTTTATCTTTACCCAATCAGCGATGTTTTAATTAGGGACAAAAATAAAAAAGAAGATTCTTATTATAAAACTTTGGAAAAAACAAAGGGAAAATGGACAAAACGCTAATATTTGTAATCAAAAACTCCACCAAATAGGCGGATTTTTTGATTGTATTTTTGACGAAAAGATTTCTTTCAATTTCTTTTTTTTTTATAAAAGCGACCCTTTCGTTAGTAAGCAAAACTTGCAATAGTAACCGCTTACTCATTTGAAGAAACTCTCTCCCCCGTGTCACCCTCCCTCCCTCTTGTCATCCTCCCTCCCCAGTGTCACTTGTGTCATCCTGAGGTAATCCGAAGGATCTCCCCCGAGCCCCGAGCCCTTCCCTAACTGCCTTTGGGGGCTTGTTAGGGCGTTTGGGGTGTTTAGGGTTTTTGGGGGTTGGGGGTTAACTCCCTAACGCTCGCCCTTGGGGTGTTTAGGGTTTTTAGGGCGTTTAGGGGTTAGGGGGGCTTCCCTAACTCCCCTAACTCCCCTAACTCCCCTAACTCCCCTAACTCCCCTAACTCCCCTAACTCCCCTAACTCCCCTAA
>JABMPZ010000044.1 GCA_013203565.1 Parcubacteria group bacterium
AATATGCATAGGGTAACTATGTGCTGCCCTCCAATTACTTAAGACTCCTAAAGCATGGTCTTTATCTTCTTCCGAATTATCTTTATTACATAAAATAACTCCGGCAGAATCTGTTTTTGATTTTGAAAATTTTTGAGGATCTATTTGTTTCATAAATTCATGATAACATATCGGTATCAATTTCGCAATATTTTTAAAAACATATGTTAAATCGGGCGATTTACAAAAAGCGTCAAAAATAGCGTACTTTAGCGTTATTCTACTATATTCCAAATAATTTAATTTATTCTAAGGTCAAGTTGGGCGGTTGGTAAAAATAAAGAAATTATTAGTTAAATCCCCTTCCTACCTTTCGAGACAAAAAGCTCCCCGTGTTCAACTCGTTTAGAACCGTAAATTGGGGCAAAGTTAAACAAGAATTAGAGCCTTTTACACTGTTTTTAGAACAAAACAACTTAGTTCCCTGTTTATAATAAGTATACTGTTGAATTTCACCTTCGAGGGACGGACCTTGTTAGAACCTGTTTGATGTAGTAGGGAGATGTTCGTTAAGGATTATCGAGAAAATTAAAATTTAGTACCTTATTATTTTGTATCAATAAAACCTAATACAACACCTAAAGCCAATGCTACTGTGAGTGAAAATCCCAAATTGAAAGTTCCCTGACCGTGAAAAAATGAATCCCAAAGATACACAACTATTATGTTAACAATAAAAGCGAATACAAAAGAAATCAAGAATTTTTTAAAATTAAATTTAAGCTTCATATTATTATTTTGATATTAATTATAAGTATTACCCCATTATACAAAATCCCCTTCAAAAAAAGAAGAGGGTAACCGCCAAAAAAGTTTTTAGAAGTTTTTGATAATTCATTCGCATAGGTTATTATAACAAAATATTAGTAAAAGTTCGAGTCCCACCTCTTAGCTCATAAAAAAGGTTACCAAGATACTACTGTATATCTCAAAAATAGGTTACCGTAGTCATATATGAATATGACTACAAAAAAAGATATCTTTGCCCGATATCTAAATCAATATCTACAGGGCAACAAACAAAGAAAAGGGGAAATCCTTGACCATGTGTGCGATGTTGTTACGATGCATCGCAAGGCAGTGATCAGAAAGTTTAGAGCGCTACAGATGAGAGACCCTGCTCTTCCTCCGAAGAGAGGAAGAAAAACATATTACACAGCAGACTGTGTTTATGCTCTCAAGACTGTCTGGGAAACTGCAAGTGAAATCTGTGGAGAATTACTACACTCTATCATCGTAGAGTATGTGGAGATTCTCCAAAGAGACAAAATGTGGCAACATGGGAATGAAGCTACTAAGAAACTCTTAGAAATGAGTGAGGCAACAGTAAAGAGAAGAGTAGGTGGGTTTATGAAAGTTAGGAAGCCAAGAGGATTATCTTCTACTAAACCATCACATCTAAAAGAAATCATCCCAATCTTCATTGGTCCATGGGAAGACAAACCTCCTGGCTACGGACAAATTGATACTCTAGTTCACTGTGGCATCAGTTTAGCTGGTGATATGGCGTATTCAGTGAATTACACTGATGTAGCAGTACTCTGGGTTTCTCTCTCTGCTCAGTGGAACAAGGGACAAAGAGCAACACAGAAAAGCTTATCTCGAATAAAAGAAAAGGTACCTTTCAAAATCCTTGGAATGCATCCAGACACAGGAAGTGAGTTCATTAATTATGTTGTAAAAGATTGGTGTGATGATGAAAATATTGAGTTAACTAGATCAAGACCATATCATAAAAATGATAATGCCTATGTAGAACAAAAGAATGGTCATGTAATAAGAAGATTCCTTGGGTATACTCGACTTGATAATAGAGAAATAATTGAAATTATGAATGAGATGTATGATAAACTAGAGTTGTATCTTAATCACTTTGTGTCTTCTCGTAAGTGTATTGAGAAGGTCAGAATTGGCTCCAAATACAAAAGAAAGTATGATAAAGCAAAGACACCTTACAAGAGAGTTTTAGAACATCCTGCTATTGAAAGAAGCGTAAAACAAAAGTTGATAAAAGAACATAAAAAACTTAATCCTTTGATTTTGAAAAGAGAAATTGATAAACTAATTACAAAGGTCTTCGAAGTCCAAAAGACTACGGCAAATTTAGTTTTTGAAGAAGATTTAAGTAAGTCTCCTTCGGTAACAGTTTCTAATGAGCTATAGCGGTCCCACTCGGGGTCACCCAAAAAACCCTTATAAACAAAGGGTTCCTAGAAATTTGCTCCCGCGGTAGGATTCGAACTCTGGATTTTTGGGGTTTTTAGTATATATTTATTATTATTTAATAGCGACTGTGTATATGTTTGCGTTTCTCTTTTCTGGGCGCCATAGTGTTCCTATTTTTTCTACTTTGAAACCTGCTTTTTTGATTAGTGTTTTTAGACCTCTTTCAGAAAAATTATGTTTGTATCTTTGGCAATCCTTTGCCCATGGTACTAATACATCTCCAAAATCAAGCTTGCTTTTGCCGATTAATTTTAATAATGTATATTTCAAAAAAAGTTTAATACTTTGTTTTTGTCCTAATTTCCATACAGTTAAAATCAAAATTCCTTTTGGTTTTAATACTCTTTTTGCTTCTTGTAAAAACTCTTGTCTTAATTCCTTTGATGGGATATGATGTAAAACAGCTATGCAATATATTTTATCAAAAGTATTGTCTTGAAATGGTAAGGACAAACTATCTGTCACTTGAAACTTGGCTTCAGGGTGGGCTTGTTTGGCAATTTCAATTAGTTTTTCTGAATTATCAACACCAATGTATTCAACTCCTTTCTGTAAATGAGGATAAAGACGACCATTACCACAACCTAAATCAAGCACCTTATCACCTGATATGCTATACTCAATAAATGGTTTTAGGTCCTTCCACATAAAACTGCGGGTTCTTGAAAAGTCCTCTGCTATTTTGTTATAATCTTCCCGTGTCTTATCTAATAAATATTGTGCGTATTGTTGTTTCATGAAAAAAGATATATTAGAACAATTTGTTCAAGAAATACTTGAATCCCGAGATATCAATCGGGATGGTTTAGATGCATTCAAAAGAAAGCTATCAAAAAAGTATAAGGTTGACTGCCCTAAGAATGTTGCCTTACTTAAAACTTACCATAAATTAGTCAAAGAAAAAACCCAAGAGTATAATCCAGAGATTGAAGTACTCTTACGAACACGGCCTGTAAGGTCTCTTTCTGGTATTGTAAATGTATCTATATTAACTAAACCATATCCTTGCCCAGGTGAGTGTATATTCTGCCCAACGGAAAAAGACATCCCTAAAAGTTATCTTAAAAATGAACCAGCTGTTCAACGAGCTATATTAAATAATTACAGTCCATCAAAACAAATTAAAACACGGCTTACAAGTTTACAACAAACAGGGCACCCAATAGACAAGATAGAACTCCGCATAATCGGAGGCACTTGGAGTTATTATAAAAAAGCATACCAAGAATGGTTTATTAAAGAATCTATTCGTACTTGTAATGAGTTTAATAAAAACAACTCATCTAAAAAACAAAACCTAAAACAATTACAAAAACAAAATGAAACCGCCAAAGCGCGCATCGTTGGCATTACTGTTGAAACCAGACCTGACTATATTGATATTGAAGAAATAGAAAGAATGAGAACTCTTGGCATAACAAGGGTGGAGCTTGGAGTTCAGAGTATTTATAATAATGTTTTAAAATTAAACAAACGGGGGCATAATGTTGATGCAACAATTCAAGCAACTAAACTGCTAAAAAACGCTGGCTTTAAGGTGTCATACCAAATAATGCCTAATTTACCTGGGAGCAATTTCAAAAAAGATGTAACGATGTTCAAAGAGATTTTTACTAATCCTGATTTTATGCCTGACCTTTTGAAAATCTATCCTTTGGCTTTAGTAAAAAACTGTCCGCTTTACAAGATATATAAACAAGGAAAATACAAACCATATTCTAAAGTTCAATTAGCAAAACTTTTGATTGAGATAAAAAAACAAATACCCAATTGGTGCAGAGTTGAGAGAATAATTAGAGATATACCAGCAATACAGATTATTGAAGGCGGAACCAAAACATCAAACCTACGAGAAGTAGTACAAAAACAGATGAAAGAGCAAGGCATACAATGTCAATGTATAAGATGCAAAGAAGTAGGCAATAACTATAATCCAAAAGAAAAACTGTATCTATTCCGCAAAGATTACAACGCATCAGGCGGAAAAGAAATCTTTTTAAGCTTTGAAAATAAAAAAAGAACACTGCTTTATAGTATGCTCCGCCTACGCCTGCCAAAGGAGCTTAGCTCCTTTGGCGTACTAAAAAATGCAAGTATAATCCGAGAGGTGCACACATACGGACAAATGACATCAATCGGCAGTACCTCATCCTCATCACAACACAAAGGGCTTGGCAAAAAACTAATCAAAGAAGCAGAAAGAATAACAAAAAAAGAATTCAAATTAAAAAAAATAGCCATAATCGCCAGCGTGGGAACAAGAAAATATTACTCATCAAAACTACAATATCGACTAAAGAATACCTATATGGTTAAAGAATTAAAATGACAATCCTCAAGTTTCCAAATAGACTCTAAAAACAATACTTTTTGTGGATTAATATAATAATATTTTACATTTTTTTTAATATGAAAAAGTAAAAAATAATCCTTTACTAATCGTTCAAGAAAGCTATATGCCGATTGACAATGTTTTAATCCAAATAATTTCTGCCAATCCCGAGCTGTAAACTTGCCTTTCTTAAACTTGCTAAGCTTTAAAAGTCTTTGAGTCTTCTGATGTTTTATAAAACCAGAAATAAAACGTTTATTTTTTGAAATACTGTTAATCTGGTTAATTTTAAATACATTTTCCTTATAAAGAATAACAAATGAATCCCAATTTATAATTGAAATCTGATTTTTACCTTCACAAAATTTAAGTCCAAGTGTCCTCAGTAAACTTTTGATAAAATTGCGTTCTTTTATGTTTTTATATGTGCAACCTATAGTTACTTCCTTCAATACTGGACGAGTATTAACAGAGCCTTCAGCTGCTAAAAGACCTCTTAAATAGGATAGAGCATACTCTTTTTCTGTGAATACCAATGCTTTAGCGACCTCTAAAAATTCTATAACAAACGTTTTTAAGACAATATTTGATATTCTTATAGAAAAAATTCCGAGGTTATTTTTGAGAGCACTACCGTAGTTCGCTCTTTCTCTGATTTTTATTTGTGAGATATCTGCTTTCTTAATATATAATACTTTTTGAACCCAAAAATTTTTAATGACTCTCTGATTGCAATCCTCTCCATTATATCCTATAGAAAATTTTAAATTGTAGCTCTTCAAAAAACTATCTATCCATTCTAAAAATAAATTAATAATTGCTGGCTCCGTATTCCCAAGCCTCACACAATCATTATAATTGTCAATTTTTGTTAATCCTTCTGAAGCATACAGTGCAGCTCCTATAAAAAATAACTCATCTATTTTGACAAATCTCTTCAATTTAATCTCTGTTAATCTCCAAGATGCCTCTGACCATAAACGAATTCCTTCTTTCTCTTTCTTTGTAAATAAAGGAAATCCTTTTCTCGTTTTTGCCCAAGGCAAAGTTTCCTTCGGTAAAACTGTATACAAATCAAGATACTTTTCGCTACCTCTCTTAGATATGTGTGGCTTTTTTTTCTTTACCAAAAATTTCTCATTTTTTGGATCAGTCCAAGAAGGACGAATTTTAGTCGCTTTTGTCAAAACAGTGTTAAAGTCCACTTTATTGATTAAGCATAATTCTTTTACTACCTCTATTGGCATAAATACATTCCATCCAAAATGATGTCTACCCAGTTTCCAATCTTTTATCCTTTCTTGAGTAATATGTCTTAATCTAATCTTTAAATCTAAATGTTTAGCAAGTGCTGTCTGGCTTCCAAAATGTTTCTTTGCTTTTTCAATAAATTGTTTCCTAAAAGAATTCTCTAATAAAATAGAACGCATTTCTTTTTTTATCATATTCACGAACTTTATTTTATTTAATTATAACATTTCTTAAACTCAATGCAAGTAGGAATACTGTAGTTACTACAGAAAACTTGGATATAAACTCAAAGACACTTACATGGTAAAAAAAATATAAGCGACAGCACTTAATCAAATGGAAACTTTTTTTGTTTAAAGATGGTCTCTTGTGTTTTCGCAACAATATCATCTAAATAAATCAACGGCATATAATTAACAGTATCAAAGGGATTCTTTCTTAGTCCGAAGTCTTCCCAAGTAAAGTTTTCCACAGGGTTATTCATATAATTATATGAATAAAAAAAACTTATATAACTATTTTTAGTGTATAAAATAAGGATAAATAGATTATTTTTACCACTCCCAAGACACTCTATTTCTATATAAGTATTATATTATAACTAAAAAGAAAACCAACTGTGGATAAAGTAACATACCTATCCATACCCTATTCTTGCAACTTCTCATAAGTCATCTTTTTCAACCCCTGCCACCATGAGTTTTCGGGGGACAGGGAGGGGACAGGGATATCCCTGTCCCCGTTATTTAGATAAGTTTTGTTATAACATACCCAATTATGCAGGCCAAAGCAATAGGAGGCAGAGCCGGCATTGGGGCCCTTTGTTTTTTTGTAATAAAGATTAAGAAAACTGCCAACAAACCGAGTATAGCAAAACCAACTATAATTAAAAACTGCAGTATACCTTGATTTAGTACTGAAACAGCAAGAATTAATGGAAATATTATATCCCCTCCTCCTAAAATCATAAAATTACCCTTGATGGGTATTTTGTTTAGGTTTGTCTTAAAATCAGATGTTTTCTGTGGAATAACCAACCCAACAATTGCCTTACTCTCAACCATTGCCTCTGCCATCTTTACCATATGTTTTGTCTTGTAAACAGCAACAAAATCATATACAGAAAAGAACAAAAGCATTAGAATAATCTCTCTTGGAGCTAACTGCAATCCAACAACTGTGGCCATACCAGAAACAGCAAAGATAAAAACTAAATTATGTATTAAAGCATTAGGTTTTTTAATCAATAAATATATTAAAACAGCAATCCAAGGGAAAACAATCCATGCTGAAAACCAGAGCCCAAAGAAATATAGATTACCAAGAGCAATGGCTAAGATATAGAAAACTTTGAAGAAACTAGCTCTGAATTTTTTATGACGAATAAAATAGATTATTAAAACTAAAAACCCAGTCAAGATAAAGAACGGGATAATAATATCCCAAATAGAAACTGCTTTTGCTTCAACCCTCTGAAATACAAAAATATCCATCATTCTGTTTGAAGCCAAAAAACTCAACACTGCAGCGAGTGTAAACATTAAAACCTCAAAGATGAATGTCCTAACTGGATTGGATATATTTGATACTATTTTCTTCATAAAATGTAATAAAGGGATAGCTCGTATTCGACTATCCCTTTGTTTTGAGCTTACGTCACTCCTTGCGCTTATGCCATTTGCGCCTTTCGAAATCGCCGAACTGCGTATTCATAACATGCAATACCTTCATCTATTTTATCCAACTCCTTAACTTTGAAACTCAATTCATTATTTAGAGGAATTATTACACCACTTACATAACTTTTGGGCGCTTTTGTGAGTTTGCTAGACAACAAGAATAGGTCACCCTTTATTGCGCTTATTTCCTCAGCGATCATAACTCTGATCGAAATAAGATAATTTATCTTATTCTGATATTTCTCGATCCATTCATTAGTACCCATGCCTACCGCCTCCTCAAGTTAAATTGTTCGTGTCCTATATTCAACATACTACATCAACAATAAAAAATCAAAAGTAGTTTATCTGAAGCCAGATGTATGCTTTCTGGGCATCGCTTTTTAAGTTTGCTTGATGTTTACTACCAAGCAGAATAATCGCAACATTTCTTTCTTCATTATCCTTTGTTTTGAATTGAAACACAAACAATCCATTGTATTTTGATTCTTTAATAAAGCCAGTTTTACCGCCAACAAATGTTTCATCTTCAGAAAAAACATTTTTGTTCCATAATCCATCAATGTCAAATTTAACTCCGCCAAAACTTGATACCTTGCCACTTCTTGTAATCTCAAAAATAGGAAAACGATTGTTTTTAATATAGCGTGCTAAATAGAAAAGATCTTGAGCGGTTGAGATATTACCTGGGTCATAGCCAGATGGATCAGTAAAAACTGTCTTAGACATTAAAATTGATTTTGTTTTTTTGTTCATCAAATCAATAGTATTGTCTCTGCCTAAAAAATAGCTAATCACTTCTGCTGCATTATTTGATGACTCAATGAGCAAAAGATAAAACAACTCAACTACTCTCAACCTTGGATTTTCTTCAAGATAATCAGAGCTACCATAACCCTTTAGCATCCAATCTCTTACAACAATGGACTTTGTTAAATCAATGTTTTCAGCAACAACTAATGATGTCATTAACTTTGTAATAGAAGCAACAGGATGTTGTTGATTTGATTCCTTTTCAGCAAAAACAAAACCAGAATCTAAATCAGCTACCAGATATTTAGTAGATGTAATGTTTGGGAAAAGCCCTTGTACTTGTTTTGGATACTCATAATAGTCATTTGTTTTATCAATAACCAAAACAGGCATATCTATATCTGTTGACTCGTAAACCTCTTTTGCATCTTCATCATACATACGGATGCACCCACCTGAAAAATCAGAAATTAACTTGATTCCACCTGGATAATACGGCTCGCCATGAAGATAATACTTACCATAAAATTTTAAAGCCCACGGCATATATGTGCCAGAGGAAGCAGAATAACTTGCCTCAAACCCGGACTTTACACTATAAAGCCCGGTTGCTGTGCCTCCCCATCCCTCATCATCCCCTCTCTTTATAATCTCAAACTCTTTTTGTTTTTCATTTTGTTTGTTAACCCTAACTTTCATCTCTTGTAAATTTACCTCAACAAAATTAATATCATTATCCAAAAACCCTTGTTTTAGCCCTGTAAAATCACCTAATTGATATTGGGGAGCAGTATAACCACGAGCCAGCTCAACAACATCTTCAGTAAAATCAACTGTCTTAATAGTAACTTGGGCTATTAACTCATCAATAACTGTTATCGTACGCTCGGTCTCGGCTATTTTACCTTGCTCTTGAAATGAAGAGTAAAGATTGAAAACCAAAAAAAACACTCCTGCGACAACAGGAATACAAATCAACAACATCAAACTTATTTTTTTACTATTTCCCAACATAAACTAGTTTACCAGAAAAATCAATTTTCAGCCAACAAATAGATTGTGCTCACTCCCGTTAGTCAAGAGTGAGCACTCTAACTTTTCTGCTAAGTTATACATTCATAAACATATACAGAAAGGTCTGTTTCTGGCAGAGTGACTCTGCCGGGTTGTGAAGCAAGTATCATTATACTCGCATCATTACCAGTCTTGTCTGCCGTGATAACGGCACCACTGACTCCTTCAACTTCTAGCCATTCTTCTTCATGCTCTTTCAAGAATCGCTGAAGAGGAGTTAGAGGGGCTTCAAACTCTCTTGGCCTCCCGCAAGCAACATCAGGATCATCCTCGCCTAACATATAGAGGATTCCTGCATGGAGACAATTTCGAGCCGCACACTTATATCTCGGATTCCCATCACAAGTACCCGCATAACTTTTCTTTCCCATCTTTATCCCTCCTTTCTGTTCTGTATTTATTCTACCCCTGTCTTGAAACACGAATCACTCCTGAACAAGGCACAGCTTTTATGCCTTTCTTTTCAAGTTCGTCTAATAATATATTTATACCTAATGAGTCACTACTAATGTGACCCGCTATCACAACATTAACATTGGCTTTCTCTGCTTCTTTATTGCCTTCCTCTGATTGGTGCATACCAACCACTGTGCCAATGCCTGCTGTTGCCATTTTTTCATATAGTTTTGGTGAGCCCTCTGTTCCTCCTGTCAATTCTGTCATTGCTATCTTCCCGGTTCTGTTTTGTTCATCACCGACAAACACCTTGGGTCCAGCTCCAATCTTCTGGGCTTCTTTGTATTCTGGTATTTTTCTTAATTCATCCATAAGCTCGCCTACTGTTTCAATTTCTTTACTCTCAATCCTATCTTTTAAGAACTTGGCTGCTAGGTTATCACAGGGAGTATGTAAACATATTAGGTTAATGCCTAAAAGCTTTGCAGCATCAACTGTTCTTTGGTGATTAGATGAATTCACACTTCTGGCAACCTCTGAGATTCTTTTTCTCATTAATCCCTCTGCTACGTTTATAGGCACACCATATTGAGCTAACACATCAGATTGTAAACTCATAACATCAGACAAATGAGCTAATCCCTTTCCTAATGGATGGTGAGAAATTACCAAATCAATATCTCCCAATTCTTTGGCTATTAAAAGTTCTGCTGGATCAATATCAACACCTATGAAAACCTTCTTAATTTCTTTATCATCTGCAATATGTAAAATCCTTGAGTCCAAATATGGGTTTTCTAATGCCTCTTTATCAAAGTCCTGTTTCTGGGCTTCTGAAAGTTTTTCATACTGTTTTTTCTTTCTATCTAAAAACTTCTCAAGCCCTTTTTCTGTTCTAAAGTCAGCTTGTTTACCCATCTCAATTGCTAAATTAAATATGTCTTGTATTTTCATGTTATTTCTTTTGTTCTTTTTTCTTTGGTTTTTCAACAACAGGCTCTTTCTTTTCAGGTACTGATTTTGGCTTTTCTTTCTTGATTTCCTTAGGGGCTGGTTTCTCTTTCTTTACTGGATGTTGGTGTAGTTTACCAGAAACCTTATCAAAAACTTTGTTTATTTCTTTCTCTTGTTTTGTTAGGTTAAAAAACTCCCGTCTAATACGGGCTTTTTCATTTCTAATATATTTTCTCTGACTTCTTGTATATGTATTCTTCGGCATAACCTTCCACTGTATTTTAACTGATGGTTACAGATAAAAGAAAAAACAGTAAATAACATACTGTTACTCAAACAACCCTATATTAACCTAATTCCTGTTTTTTGTCAAAAAATAGTTCAATTTTATGTTCTTTTAATTTTTTGAGTTCTTCTTTAACTATCTCTCTATCATCCCATGGTATTTTCTTGTCATTCTCTACGCAGAGCCATGGCTCACTCCCCTTCCCTGTTATAATTACTGTATCGCCTGTAGTTGTCAAAGTTAATGCTTTATTGATTGCTTCTCTTCTATCTAAAATCTTCTGAGCTTTGTTTTCTGCTCCTTGGGCTACTTGATTAATAATGTCCATTGGGTCTTCATCATATGGGTCTTCATTGGTTACAATCACTTGCTTGCAGTATTCATTAGCTATCTTACCTAATTCTTTTCTTTTCCATTTATCTCT
>JABMPZ010000045.1 GCA_013203565.1 Parcubacteria group bacterium
AGTATATGGTTTTGCTCCAATAGACCTTAGAGATCTTTCAACTGCTAAAAATAGCTTCAAAGAACACACTCTTTCAATACCAAGATATTTTTCATTATTCTTTAACACTAAAGAAAAAACACTGTTTTCAGATAGTGATATGAAACAAGCACTAACTCTGGCAATTGATAAAGAAAAAATAGTAGAAGATGTTTTTGCTGGCAAAGGTAAGCCAGCTATATCTCCTATTCTGCCTGATTTCTTTAATTTTGATACTGCAACAGACACTCTTGTGTATAACAAAGAAAAAGCAGAACAAATCTTAGAAGAGCAGGGATTTGTATTAAACGAAGAAACAGAAAAAAGAGAAAAACTAAATACAATAGCATCAAACTTTTCATTTAATAAAAACCTTACATTTAAAAACCAAAGTAACGATGTTACAGAACTTCAAAAGTGTTTAGCCAAAGACAAATCAATATATCCTGAAGGTGTAATTAGTGGATACTTTGGAGTTAAAACAAAAGTAGCTGTAATTAAGTTTCAAGAAAAATACCGTGCAGATGTCTTGATACCAGCCGGATTAGACAAAGGTAATGGAGAGGTAAAGCCATTAACCAGAAAGAAACTAAATGAGATTTGCTTTGAAAAACAAACAGAGGTTATTCCATTAGAAATATCAATAACAACATCTGATAAATTTCCTTTAATGCAAATTGCTGAAGAATTAAAAGAAATGTGGGAAGACATAGGTGTTACTGTTGTTATTAATGAAGTATCTCTTTCAGCACTACAAACAGAAGTATTAGCTGATAGAAACTTTGAAACATTAATCTTTGGCGAGGCCTTGTCTTCAGTGCCAGACCCATTTCCTTTTTGGCATTCAAGTCAGAAAGACCATCCTGGACTTAATATCTCAAGTTATAAATCAAAAAGCGCTGACTCTGCTTTAGAAAAAGCCCGTGAAGCCCAAACAGCAGAAGAAAGACAAGAAAATCTGGAACTATTCCAAGAAACATTTCTTGAAGATATGCCTGCCTTATTCTTAGTAAGACCTATGTATACATATATGCTCTCCCCTTCTGTGCGTGGGTATGATATGAAAAAAATAACAGAGCCATCAAAGAGATTTTCTACAATAGAACAATGGTATCTAAAAACTCATAGGGTTCTTAAATAAAAACAATATGCGTGAAGTAATTTTAAGTTTTCCAAAACAATTTGAAAAGGGTATAGAAATAGCCAAGGATATAAAAATAGATGCGCCTTCAGGGGGATTTGAAAACATTATTATTTGCGGATTAGGTGGAAGTGCCCTACCATCTAATATCCTAACCGCCTATATCCCAGACCTAAAAATACCTGTTTATTCCCATCGTAATTATGGCTTACCATCTCAAGCTAACGGAAAAAGCTTGATTGTTTGTATTTCATATTCAGGCAATACTGAAGAAACTATTTCAGCTTATGAAGATGCGATTAAAAAAGGTTTCAAGGTAGTAGCCATTGCTACAGGTGGTAAACTACAAGAAATAGCTAAAGATAATAATACACCAATAGCTATTATCCCTCAAGATGCCTTGCAACCAAGATTTGCCTTAGGTTACCAATCTTCAGCCCTGATTACTATTCTATCTAATGTTGGAATAATTAAAAACAAAGCCGAACAAATGCGTGAAGTGGCTCAAGTCATAGACCCTCTTCAGCTTGAAGACCAAGCCAAAAAAATAGCTAAAAAATTGGTTGATAAAATTCCAGTTGTCTATACCACAGATAACTTTAAGGCAATCGCCAGAATATGGAAAATAAAGTTTAATGAAAATTCAAAAATAATGGCTTTCTTTAACTATTTTCCAGAACTAAACCATAATGAAATGGTTGGTTTAACTAACCTAAAAGGAAACTTTCACTTCATTATCTTAAGAGACAATGAGGCCCATGAAAGAAACTTAAAACGACTTGAACTTTTTGCTGATTTAGCAAAAGAAAAAGGAGCAAGTGTTGATTTTATTGAAATGACTGGCAACAACACATTAGAAAAAATGGTTCACACTCTTGTTCTCGGCGAATGGGTAACTTACTTTTTAGCCCTTGAATACGGTCAAGATCCAGTGCCAGTTAAAATAGTAGAAGAATTCAAAAAACGACTAAAAGAATAATTAGCTCAACAAATAAAACTATGCAAAATAAAAGATATACTAAAAAACCCGTCCGCAATGCTTCACATAGAGGTGCGGACAAGCCAGTCAATACTAACAACAACCCTTCCAGCAATGCCCAATCCGTCCCTGCAAGTAAAAGTCAAAATCTGAGGATTATTCCTTTGGGTGGTTTGGGTGAATTTGGTAAGAATATGATGCTTTTGGAATATCAAAACCAAATTTTAATTATTGATGCTGGATTTCGTATGCCAGATGAAGATATGCCTGGTATTGATTATCTCATATCTAACACTTCGTACTTAAAAGGAAAAGAAAAAAATATTGTAGGGGCTATCATTACTCATGGTCACTACGATCATTTTGGAGCTATACCATATACATGGCCACGCATAGGAAACCCAAGAACCTTTGCAGGTAAGTTAGCCGCAAGTATTATTATGAAAAGACAGGAGGAATTTCCTGATCATCCAAAACTTGATATAACTCAAATAGGGCACGGTTCAAAGATAAAACTAGGAGTATTTAAGATAGAATTCTTCAGACAAAACCATAGTACACCTGATAACTTCGGTCTTTTTATTGAAACCCCTGTTGGCAATATATTACATACTTCTGACTTTAAGTTTGACGCAGCACCTGTTAATGATAAACCGACTGATTTTAATTTCTTAGAACAATTAGCCAAAAGAGGTATTTTACTGATGATGTGCGACTCAACTGGATCTGAAAGCGAGGGTCATTCTCTTTCTGAAAAAACTATTTATGAAAGTTTAGAAAAGATATTTCAAGAAGCATCAGGTAGAATAATCAGTTCAACATTTGCCTCGCATCTTAATAGAATACAACAACTAATTTCTTTAGCTGAAAAATACAATAGAAAGGTAGCTATTGCTGGCAGAAGTTTAGAAACCAATTTAGAGATTGCCAGAAACTTAAAATACCTTACAATGAAGAAAGGTACTCTTGTAAAAGCACGAGACATTTCTAAATATCCAGATAATCAAGTATCATTTATCTGCACAGGAGCGCAAGGCGAAGAAAGAGCTACTTTTATGAGAATAGCCACAGGAGAGTATAGGCACTTTAACCTAAAAAGAGGCGACAGTATTGTTTTCTCATCATCTGTAATTCCAGGTAATGAAAGAAGCGTACAAGTATTAAAAGATGGATTCTATAGACAAGGGGCTAAGGTATATCATTATCAAATGATGGACATTCATACTTCAGGTCATGCTTATCAGGAAGAAATAAGTAAAATGACTAAAATTATGAAACCAAAGTTTTTACTTCCCCTACATGGTCAATATTCTATGCTTGTTAAAACTGCAGAGCTAGCAAGAGAAGCAGGCGTATCCCCAAACAACATTAAAGTAATTGAAAACGGCCAAGTGCTTAACATTAATGCAAATAGGACTTTGATTGAAGAAAAAACAGTGCCTGTAAACTATATTATGGTTGATGGTCTTGGAGTTGGAGATGTTGGTGAGGTGGTTTTACGAGACAGACAAAACCTATCCCAAGATGGTATGTTTGTGATAGTAGCAGTCATAGACAGACAAGCTGGTAAGGTAAAGGGTTCTCCTGACATAATATCAAGAGGGTTTGTCTATTTAAGAGAATCCCAAGAACTACTTAGAGAAACAAGAAAAAGAGTAATTGGTATTATAAATAAAAGCAGTAAAGAGAATACTCTTAATCCAACATATATAAAAGATGAATTAAGGAATAAAATAGGCGACTTCTTGTTCTCTAAAACAAAAAGACGACCTATAATTTTACCAGTTATTATCGAAGTTTAAAATTAAAAAACAAAATTATGAGAGTATTCAGCGGAATCCAACCAACAAGCCAGCTTCATATAGGGAATTACTTAGGAGTAATTAAACCGTGGATTGATTTGCAGTCAGCAAATAATGAGTGTCTTTTTTGGGTTGCTGACTTGCACGCATTAACTGTACCCTATAAACCAATTGAACTTAAAAAAAGAACTTCAGAAGTTGTAGCTGCTTATTTAACAGCAGGTCTTGATCCGAAGAAATCAATTATTTTCAGGCAATCGGATATTAAAGAACACACTGAACTATGTTGGCTCTTGAGCACTATTACACCTTTGGGAGATTTACAGCGAATGACACAGTTTAAGGATAAGTCAGCGAAACACGCCAAAAATATTAATGCTGGGCTTTTAAATTACCCTGTACTAATGGCAGCAGACATTTTGCTTTATCAGACAGACCTTGTACCTGTGGGCGAAGACCAAAAACAACATGTTGAATTAGCCAAAACACTCGGTAAAAAGTTTAATAATAAGTTTGGAGAGATATTTAATCTACCAAAAGCAGTTATACCAAAATCAGGCGCCCGTATTATGTCTCTTACAGAGCCAAATAAGAAAATGTCTAAGAGTGATACTCCAACAAGCTATATCGCCTTGTTTGACTCTCCTGAAGAAATAAAAAAGAAAATCTCATCAGCTACAACTGACTCTGGAAAGGAAGTAAAGTTTGATATAAAAAACAAAGCAGGCGTATCTAATTTATTAACTATTTATAGCTTGTTTAGCGAACAACCAATAAGTGAAATTGAAAAACAATTCAAAAACAAGGGATACAAAGAATTCAAAGAATCATTAGCAGAACTCTTAATCAAAAAACTCAAACCATTTAGAGAGCTTGAGGCAAAACCAGAATATATTGATGACATTCTAAAACAAGGAGCAGAAAAAGCCCAAGTAATTGCTACAGAAACAATACAAAAAGTTAAAAAATCAATGGGCCTTATTTAGATATCTAAAATTATATACTAATCATATATGAATGAAACAACAATAAACAAAAAATTCGCAGAACAAGAAGAGATTTTACAACAATTATTAGAACAAAACAAAAAAACACAGAAAACTCTAAACTGGTTAAGGATTATAGGGGTAATTAAAATAGTTGCTATATTAGCCCCAATAATCTTTGCTATTTTCTATCTTCCGCCTTTTATCAAAAACGCA
>JABMPZ010000046.1 GCA_013203565.1 Parcubacteria group bacterium
GTAGGTAGGTAGGTAGGTAGGTAGGTAGGTAGGTAGGTAGGTAGGTAGGTAGTTTTTTAGCATTTTGTTTAGCGGTAAATTAAGTAATAATTATCTCTTGCTCCATTGTGGTGCTTTTCTTGCTCTCTTTAATCCTGGTTTCTTTCTTTCTCTCATTCTTGGGTCTCGCGTTAGAAATCCGGATTTTTTTAATCTTTTTTTGAAATATGGATTTAGCTCAACTAAGGCCTGTGCAATACCATGACGAACTGCTTCTGCTTGTCCTGTTGGTCCCCCGCCTTTTACTATGACTGTAACTCCAAACTTATCTAAACATTTTAGTTTTTCTAAAGGATCTTCAACTTTTTTCTGTAAATTAATTGTAGTGAAATAGTCAGTATATGGTTTGTCATTAACAATAATGCCTTTTTTACCTTGAGTAAATAGACGCACTCTTGCTGAAGCTGTTTTTCGTCCACCTACTTTCTCAATAAATCTTGTTTTAACACCAGCCATTGCTTTTTCTACTTCTTTTTCTAAATCATCATCTAGAACTTCAACAAGCTCTTCATTCTCTTTTACAGGTGTTGGTTCAACATTTACAGGTGCAACATTTGCTGGTTCAGGTTTTGGCTCTGGAATATCTTTTTTTACTAAATCCTCCTCGTTTTTTACAACTGGTTTTATTGGCTTTTCATCTTTCTTTACTTCTTCTTCAATTTTGTCTTGTTTCTTATCTGGCATATTATTTTATATTTAACCTCTTCATCATTTTTGGTCTTAACTTATTCTTAGGTAACATACCAGAAACAGCCCTTCTTAAAACCTCTCCTATCCCCTTCTTGTCAATAAGTTTTTCCATTCTAATTTCAGTAAAACCGCCTGGATGTTCGGTATGATGAATATATCTTTTATCTTTTAATTTTTTTCCTGTGATTTTCATTTTATCAATGTTTTCTACTACAACATTAGCCCCCTCGTCTTTATAGGGTGCAAAATCTGGCCTGTTTTTACCACGCAAAAGTGGAACTATTTCACAAGCTAATCTACCTAGAGATTTTCCGGTAGCATCAATTGTATATTTTTCTCGTTTCATGTTACTAATTCAATAAATACTATTTTAGCTCCGTCTGATTTCCTTATATCCAACTTAATAATCCGAGTATATCCACCTGCGCGTGTTTTATACTTTGGAGCTATATCATTCATTATCTTTTTAACTAATGCTTTAGAAAAATACTTAGCAAGATGTTTATTAGCAGGCAAATCCCCTTTCTTTGCTCTTGTAATCATTTTTTCAGCAAAACCTCTTAGTTCTTTTGCTTTTGGCTCTGTTGTTTTAATTCTTCCATTTAAAAAAAGCTCCCTTGCTAAACTACGGAGCAAAGCTTTTCTTTGGTCTGCCTCTCTGTGAAATTTTCTACCTTGCTTCTTTTTCTTCATATCTTTTACTTTAACTCTATATCTAACTTTTTCAATGCCTTTTTAATTTCAGTAACTGCTTTATCTCCAAGACCTTCAAGTTCTGTTAATGCCTTTTCTGATTTCCGTGATAATCCACCAGCTGTTTTAATATTATTATCAATTAAAACCTTCTTTATTTTCTCGCTAACTTTCAAATCACCTACTTTCATTTTTTTAGGGTCTGCATCTCCTGATTCTTTCTTTGTTTTTGTTTCTTTAGTAGTCACTTTTTTAACTTCTTTTTCAGCTGTACCTTCTGATATTACAGAAAACTGACCAAGCAAAACATCAGTTGCTTGATTTAACGCTTGCTTTGGTGTGATAGTACCGTCAGTTTCAATTTCAAGTTTAAGTAAGCCAAAGTCAGTTCTTTTACCAACTCTCATATTTTCTACTTTTAAGCTTACTTTCTTTACAGGAGTGAATATAGAGTCAATCTGTATTACTCCTATTTCTGATTTATCTGCTTCTCTTTTTTCAACTGTTTCATAGCCAACACCTTTCTCAACTCTTGCTTCTATCTTTAGATTTGTTGAGGCTTTAGTAATAGTAGCTATATGTTCTTTTGGATTACAGAGCTCTACTTCAGAAGTTAATTTGAAATCACCTGCCTTCACTTCCTTTTCACCTTTAACCTGTAAGGTTATGGTTTGTGGCTCATCAGAAAAACATTTGAATGTAAGCTTTTTTAAATTAAGCAGAATCATTACAACATCTTCTGCTACACCTGATATAGTTGAAAACTCATGAGATACACCCTCAATTTTTACTTGAGTAATGGCTGCTCCTTCTAATGAAGATAACAAAACTCTTCTTAAACTATTGCCTATTGTTATTCCATATCCAGGATAAAATCCAAGAATTTCAAATACGGCTTTATTGTCTTCTTCCTTTGTTACTTTTGGTACTTGCGGTAATGGTATCATATTTAAAAATGAATTATGAGACATAATTATAAATTACTGAGGTCAGACCTCTAAAAAACTTGAATTCAAGTCAGGAGAGCCCTGATCTCAGTAATTTATAATGTACAGCTCATTATCCGTTTAACGAGAATAAAACTCAAAGATTGAAGGAATATCTACAGGTGAATCAAGCTCATCTAAAGATGGCTCGCCTGCTACCTTGCCTTCTAATTTTTCTTTATCAAGCTTTAGCCATGCAGGAGTTTGATAATTTTTTAACATCATTTTCAAAGTTTTGAAAAAAACATTTTTCTTTTTACTTTCTTTTACAGAAATTATATCTCCTTTCTTTATAACAAAAGATGGGATATTTACTGGTTTTGAATTCACTAAAAAGTGACTATGGCTAACAAATTCTCTTGCCTCTTTTCTGGAACGGGCAAGACCAAGCCGAAAAACAACATTGTCTAATCTTTTTTCTAATTTTTTAATTAAAGCTAATGCAGCGTCTTCTTCGCCTCCTCTCTTTTGCATAACATCCTTAATACAATTTCTGAATTGCTTTTCTTTCAAGCCATAATATTTTTTAAGTTTCTGCTTTTCTATTAACTCTTTTCCGTATTCAGACATTCTAAAACCCCCTCGCTTTTTTTGAATTCCAGGCGGATAAGGACGCTTTACCATAGGGCATTTAGGAGATAAACATTTTTCTCCTTTTAGAAATATCTTTTGACGAAGTCGTCTACAAGTTTTACAAATATTTTGGTTCATATATAAAAATCATTACACTCTTCTTGCTTTTTTAGGACGGCAACCATTATGTGGCATCGGGGTTACATCACTAACACTCTGTATTTCAAGACCTTTATTCGCTAATGTTTTCAAAGCAGAGTCGCGACCCCCTCCCACACCCTTAACAAAAACTGCAATTTCTCTTATTCTTAATTTTTCACAAGCACCTACAATTGCTTCAGCTACTTTAGAACCAGCAAAAGAAGTTCCTTTTTTAGTTCCCTTAAAACCAATACTACCTGCGCTTCTCCAGAATAAAGTATCTCCATTTCCATTAGTTAAAGTTATAATAGTATTATTATAGGTTGAATATATGTAAACACTGGCCTGTCTAATTTTGACTGCTCCTTTAAAATCAACCTCTTTCTTAAGCTTTTGATCAATATTCTCTCTCTCTTTTATGAGCTCATCTTGGCTCTTTTTTATAACTCTTTTCTTTCCCATGGCTAATTTAAAAATTATTAATTATTAATTATTTAGGTGCTGGCGCTCCTTTTCTACCAGAGCCAACTGTTTTTCTTACATTACCTCTAACTGTCCGAGAATTCTTTTTTGTTTTTTGTCCTCTGACAGGCAAATTCTTTGCATGCCTACCACCTCTCCAACACTTTATTTCTTTCAATCTTTTAATGTGACCAACTACTTCTCTTTTTAACTCGCCTTCAATCTTAATTTTGCCTTCAATGTCTTTTCTAATCATATTAACTTCCTCCTCAGTTAAATCCTTAGATTTTTTATTTAAATCAATTTTAGCTTTTTCAAGAATCTTAATAGATAAAGACCTCCCTATTCCATGCACATAGGTAAGAGCAATAACTATTCTTTTATTTTCAGGAATAACAATTCCAGCAATTCTTGGCATAGTATAAGAAATCGTTAGTGAGTGAACGGAGTGAACGAACTTTACGAGAGCTTATGCCCTTACTGGGCACAAGAACCTCTGCTGAGGTGCCCTCGGGTAAAATCTATTTCCCTTGCCTTTGCTTATGCTTAGGATTTTCACAAATAACATAAACTCTGCCTTTTCTTTTTACAATCTTGCATTTCTGGCACATTTTTTTTACTGACGGCCTTACTTTCATAAAATTATTTTATTTATTACAACAAAATCCATACCTACCCGTTGGTAGGCATCAATTCTCAAAAAAATATTTTACTTTAACCTATATACGATTCTACCTCTTTTATCATCAGCGGCACTCATTTCAACTGTCACTTTATCTCCTGGCAAAACCTTAATTCTATAAAGTCTTAATTTACCAGCTAAATGAGCTAGGACTTCTTTTCCATCTTCTAGTCGTACCTTAAAGGTTAAATTTGGGAGGGCCTCAATTATTTGACCCTCTTTCTTAATTTCACTTTTTGCCATGATTTAGATTAACAAAAATTTGTTAAAAAGTCAAGTTAATTTTTATCTTTTCTATGTCTTTAGGTGCTTTTTTCATCCAAAAAGGCCAGAACTTTAATTCTATCTTTTCAATTTGTGGAAAATTATCTAATATAGCAACTCTGACTTGTTCAGCATTTTTTCCATAAATCTGATAGAACAAAACATCTTCATTTATTTGCTCAAATACACTGGCTTTTGAAGAAACACTTAAAATCATTTTACCTGCCTTTAGAACAGCACCATTTGGAGAAAAAGATGTCTCTAAACTTTCATCTCTTAATTCTTTTGAAGATGGTTTTATTAGTTCTATAAGACTAAGAACGACATTCTTTAAATCCTCTGTCTTAAAAGCTAAGCCCTTTGTTTTAATCTTCCCATAACAATTAAAATCAGGAGAAATAACTCCTGCTTCTTTGAAACATGTTGTTTCAATATCTTCTTCAATAATAGCCCCATCATCTAAAATAAATCCAGTTGGAATCTTTTTCTTTAAAAATTCTGTGCTACTATTTTCTAAAATCTTAGTAAGAGCAAGTTTAGCATCTCTTAAATCATCATCAGTTATTTGTAAAACCTCTTCTTTAGAGCCACCTTTCATTGATTCTTCTGATTCAGCCCAGATAGTATAATAAAGAGCACTGCCTGCCAAACCAGGTACAGAAAATGTTGCAGGTTCAATATTATAGTCCTCACCTGCTTCTTGAGCTATTACTTTTATATCAGTCACGCTAGGAATAACCTTGCCACTCTTTATTGTAGCAGGTGGTAAGTATATCTTCTCTTGAGCTCTATATATCTTACCAGCCCCTGAAGAAAGTAACCGAGTTTGAGCTACTAAGATAACAGGCCTTGTTGGATTATGTGAGTTATATACTTTTACAATACCTTCTGATTTTTGATTTGCATCTGATTTCCCAGTAGCTGGAAAAATCTCCCACTTTTCTTTCTCCAGCTCAAAAAACCTGCCAGGAATAATCTTGCTTTCTGTGTCCACCTCTGTCTGAATAGTATTAACTTCAATTTCATCAGTAATAACTAATTCTTCTTGCGCAAAATATAAAGTTAAAGTTAATTTTGATTTTAATGTAAAAACAACGAAAATAACAGCAGACACAACAATTAGACCTGCTAAGACATATATCAAACCAGGAAAAGGAAATAAGCCCTTTATCTTACTATTTTTATTTGCCTGACTTTTCTTTTTCTTTGTTTCCTGTCCTTTTTGTGTTTTTTTTATCATTTCCCCTTTTTTCTTTTTCTTCTTTGTTTGTTCTAAAGAAATGAGTCCTTGGGGAACAATATCAAGTATTTTTCTCATATTAACTATAAGGTAATCTTTACAAACTCTTTTGTATCTAATGATGCAGACCCTACCAATAGACCAGATAGAAAATCAGAACTAATATATTCTTTAGCATTACTTGCGTTAATGCTACCACCATATAGTACCCTAATATCCTTGGCTGTTTTCTTATCTCCTATCTTACTAACTACTTTACGCAAAAATAAGGTCATAGTCAATGCCTGATCTGGCAGACAAGGACCATTAGGGCTTATCGCCCAAATTGGCTCATAAGCAATAACAACCTTGCTAACTTGCGACTTAACTATTTTCTTAAGCCCTTGTTTAACTTGTTTTTCTACCACAGAAAACGCCTGACCATTCTTTCTCTGCTCCATGTTCTCACCTACACATAGTATGGGTGTCATTTTTGCTCCTAAAACAGCTCTAACTTTTCTATTTACATCCTCATCTATTTCTCCAAACCGTCGCTTTTCTGAATGTCCGCAAATCACATACTTTACCCCTAAATCTTTTAACATTGCTAAAGAAACCTGGCCAGTAAAAGCACCTTGATCTTCCCAAAAACAATCTTGCGCTCCTAACTTAAAAGCCGTAGATTTTTTAGCAATAGATAAATAGGGAAAAGGAGGACAAACTACTATTTCTATTTTGGAATTTGACTTCTTTAATCCCCTACTCAAACCATTAAAAAGATTTGTCGCCTGTTTCTGGCTACTTGGGTTCATTTTCCAATTAGAAATAATTAATTTCTTCATTTTTATTGTTTTCTTAGATATTCTGCTGCTTTTTCTGGCTCTACAACAGAAATCTCAATACCTGTACCAAATTCAAATCCAGCTGGTATTGTTGTTTTAGGTAAGATAGTCCAATGCCAATGATAATGAGTATGATCTTCTCCGTCACAAGGCGCTGTATGTAAATAGAAGTTATACGCAGGGTCACCCAATCCCTTATACAGCCGTGACATGGCCTCATGAAATGCTTCAGATAAATCTATTTTCTCTTGTTCTGTAGCTTCTTCAAAATATGGTAAATGTTTTTTAGGTGAAACAATCATTTCAAAAGCAACCTTAGAGGCAAAAGGACAAATAACAAGAAAACTCTTATTCTCAAAAACAATTCTTGTCTTAGTTTTCTGCTCCCATCTATTCATCTTACAATAAATACACTTGCCTGTATCCTTAAAATAGTTTTGGGAAGTTTCTAATGTACGATTTAAGCTAGCATCTACTAATGGTGTAGTTAAAATCTGCGAATGAGGATGACAAATAGAAGCCCCTGCTTCTCTACCATGGTTATGGAATATAGAGATATAGTTGACGAACTTTTTATCTTTCAGAGATAAATATCTTGATTGATAAACATCCATTACTTCTTTAATTTGAGAAACAGAAAATTCAGCAATTTGCTTAGTATGGCTTTCTGTTACAACAACCTCATGAAAGCCAACGGCATTCAGTGTCTTAAAAAGTTTACCTTCAATATGTTCATCCAACTGACCCGAAGGAACAACAGCTGGGTATTTATTAGGAATAACAATAGTTGTCCATTGTTCAGGTATTATCCCCTTTTTATACTCCAAATCCTTCCCTTTGTTATAAATCAAAGTAGGCGTCTCCTGTGTCTCTATTTTACAAAAAGGACACTTATCTTTAGGTAAACAATTGTCAGTTCTTTTCTCTTTCTTAAATTTTTCTGGTCGCTTACCTCTACCAGTAGCGATCACAACCCAATCCTTTGAAATAGTATCATACCTTAATTGTGATGGAAACTTTGGTTTTTTAGGACTCATACAAATTAATTATTAATTAGTAATCATTGATTATTTTATTCTACCACAAATTAACAAAAAAACACACGCACAAAAAATATAGATATTAATTTGCAGCTAAATCTGACGATCGTCATATTTAGCTGCAAATTATAAAAACAAAAAACAGAGACAAGTCCCTGTAAAATATGTTTGAGGAAAAGAACAACTGTTGAAACCAGCGCCCTTTTCCTCATATGTTCAATTCCCATGTCTTTTTCTATTCTTCAGGTTTAGGGGCTCTTACTTCTATAACAGAAGCCCCAGACCTAGGTTGAACCTTTTTACGCTTTTGCATCTCGAGAATTTCATCCAGCTCCATTCCTGGATAAATTTTCCTCAAAAGCTCATTACTTTGAATCACAGGGAGTTTAGAGCCTATCGCGCCTGAATCTATACTAATCACTGTATTACTTTTTCTGCCCTTTCTCCGCCTACGATTCTGTTCCAGTGTTTTTACTGTCCGACCCATTCTTATCACCTCCTTGCACTCTAATGTAACCACGATGACCACAAACGAAACGGAAGAAATCATTTATGCCGTAGCTATTGCCCCCCCCTGGAGCCTGACCCACCATCAACAAAGGGAGTTGTCGAAAACCTAAAAGGTACTTCCAAAATTTTGACATTTTTATCACCTCCTTTCTATATAGTTTATGGGGTTACTTTTTCTGCTTCTTTTGGCAGAAAATCCTCCAAACCATGAACACTTTTAGGGTCTATCTCTCTATTAATACATTCTTCTTTAACAGCTTTGGCAACTACCTTAGTAGCGCCTTCTAGTGATTGCCCGAAGCCTTCTTTGAAAAAAACGAGCTCGCCAATGGCTGCTGAAAGGCCAATCAATAACATTGCTTCATCTTTATCAGAAGCTTTACACACAAGCTTGCCATCAGCGCCTTTATTTACGACACAATAAGCATGCACTAGGGAAACAATCTTAGACATTTTATATCTCCTTCTCAATATGTCTTAATATATACTATTTAAGCTACGCGATATTAAATTACCATAAAATTACAATTGAGTCAAGATTTTGCCTCCTTTTTTTGTTATTGCTACTGTGTGTTCAAAATGGCATGATAATGAGCCGTCTTTTGTTGTAAAGCCGAAGCCATCTCCTGTTTTTATTAAACGCCAGTCCCCTATTGTTGTCATCGGCTCTATACATATCACCATACCTTCTTTCAACTCTTCTCCTTTATGTCGTTTACCAAAATTCGGAACTCTCGGATCTTCATGCAAACTCCTGCCAATGCCGTGTCCGAATAAATCTCTAACAACATTAAAACCCTGATATTCTACAAATCTTTGAATTGTATTACCAATATCTCCTACTGTATTACCAGCACGAGCTTTTTTAACACCAATCTTCAAGGCCTTTTTTGTTGCTTTCAAAAATCGTAATATCTCTGGATCTATTTCGCCAACAGGCAAAGTAACTGCCATGTCGCTATAAAAACCTCTGTATTTAATACCAAGATCCAAAGAAACAATATCTCCTTCTTGTAAAACATAATCAGTTGGCACACCATGCACAATTGTCTCGGCATTTATTGCAATACACAGAGCACTCGGAAATCCTCCGTATCCCTTGAAGGCAGGTTCAGCTCCACATTCCAAAACAAGGCCCTCTGCGGCCTTGTTTAATTCATTAGCGGAAACACCTGGTTTCACTTGCTGTGAGAGGGTATCCATAATTTGAGCTAACTTCTTACTCCCCTCTTTCATTATATTAAGTTCTTGTTGTTTCTTAATTGTTATCATTTTTCGCCTAATGCTTTAAGAATATCTTTAAATACATCTTCTATAGATTGCTCTCCATTTATTTTAATTAAACGGCCTTGTTTTTCATAGTAATCAATTGTTTGTACAACTTTTTCTTCAAAATAGTCCAAACGATTATTAATGGCATCTGGAATATCATCAGGCCTTGTCATCAACTCTCCTTTACATTTATCACAAACTTTCAAATCTTTGAATTCTCCAACCCATGGAATTAAATTGCCACATTCTTTACAGATTCTTCTTTTACTCAAACGATCATATGCTTCATCTCTGGAAACATCAATTAATATATGAAAAGTATTATCTCTCCTACCTAACCAATCCATAAATCCGTCAACTATTTCTGCCTCACTAACCCTTCTTGTTACGCCATCAAATAAAATACCTTGTTCTTCTTTTACATTATATGCGATATTATGAATCATCAAAGCCACTGCTATATCATCAAAAGGCAATCCGCCTTCAGCTAAAACCTTTTGTATCTTATGGCTTGTGGCTGTATCTTGTTTAGCAAGGTCACGAAACAAATCTCCAGTTGAAAGGTAAAACATACCCTTAAACCGTTCCATCAAAAGATCAGCTTGTGTACCTTTTCCAGAACCAGACCTCCCTGTTAAACTAACATTGATTATTTTAGGCATATTTATTTCGCGACAAACTAGGACGATCGTCCCCGTTTGTCGCGTTTATTTTTTTACTTTTTAAGCCAACGAAAGTTTTAACATAGAGGAGTTTTTTTCATTTTATTAGCATTTACGATGGAATTTAGAAAATTAAAGAGTTTGGTAAGGAAAAATAGCGGTCGGAAAACTCAACCCTTAGCAAAGGGTTGAGGCAAACGGGGTACCGCTTAATTTTTCCGCAACCAAACTATTATAATTTTCAAATTATTGAGTACGCTAATAAAATGGAAAGAACGGAACAATGGAGTTTAAAACCTTTCGTACTCGCGCATTTCCATTTGCGCTTTTATTTGTCTCCAAGTATCTAAGACAACGCTAACAGTAATTAATAGGGCAGTGCCTCCAATTAAAAATTGAAATGCTTGGATATTAGTTACTCCTTGAATAATAGAAGGTAAAACAGCAATGATACCTAAAAATGAAGCTCCTAAAAATAGGATTCTGTAAAGAATTTTATGTAAAAATTGAGAAGTTGACTTCCCGGGTCTAATCCCTGGGACAAACCCACCCATTTTCTGCAAATTATTTGCAATTGATTCTGGGTCAAAAGTAACAGCAGTATAAAAGAAAGTAAAAGCGAAAACTAAAGTGAAAAACAATGCGCCATGCACCCAAGAATTTTGTAAGAAATTAGCTACACCCGTAGCAGCTGATGCAATGAATCCACCACCACCTGCAAAGAATCCAGCAATCATACTTGGAAAAAGCAAGATACTTAAAGCGAAAATAATGGGAATAACTCCTGCGGGATTTAAGTTAATTGGCAAATATGTTGATGCTCCTCCATATATTTTATTACCCCTTACTCTTTTAGCATAAGATACATTAATGTTTCTTCTGGCTTCTGTAATCAAGACAACTCCAGCTATAATCAATAGAGAAGATGCGAAGAATAATACATATCCAGTAAGACGACTTGGATCCCATGAATAAATAAGCTGACGGATATCCGCAGGTGTTCTTGAAACAATACCAGCAAAAATCAATAATGAAACTCCATTACCTATCCCCTTTTCTGTAATCAATTCACCAAGCCACATTAAAAATACAGCACCCCCAGCAACTGTGATTAAAGACATCACAAGTTGAGCCGTGGAAAGGGCGCCAATAGCCCCACTCTTCTGTAAAAGCGTTAACATAGCATACGATTGCACAAGAGCTAATGGTATAGTCATTATCCTGCCGTATTGATTTACTTTTTGCTTGCCTGCAGCCCCTTCTTCTTTAAACATTTTCTCTAATTGTGGGAAAATCATTGTAAGAAGCTGAATAATAATTACAGAGGTAATGTAAGGGCCCAATCCAAGCATAATAATAGAAAGATTGCTTAATGTGCCTCCAACAAAGAGATTCATTAAACCAAAGAACTGACTTTGTTCAAAAAACTTTTTCAAGTTTTCAGAATCAATACCAGGGATAGGTATAGTAGCTGCTAAACGGAAAACAACTAAAATACCTAAAACAAAAAGTATTTTGTTTCTTAGTTGTTTATCTTTAAATACTAGAACTACTTTTTGAAACCAATTTATCATAATTTATTAAATTAAATAGTAACTATGCCGCCTGCCTTTTCGATCTTCTCCTTAGCTGTTACAGAAATAAAGCATCCACTAATGGTTAACTTCTTTTTTATATCACCATTTGCTAATATTTTAACTCTTGGTACCCTGTTCTTCATCATATCAATTAATTTCATTTCAAGCAAAACTTTAGGATTTACTTTATCCCCTGCTTTGAAATGTTTATCTAAAAAGCTCATATTAAGAGTTACCTGTGGTTTTCCTATTGGATTCACTCTATAACCCCTTAACTTTGGATAACGCTTAATAAATTCCCTAATCGCTGGTTGGAATTTTCTACCAGCTCTACATTTCTGGCCTTTTACTCCTTTACCACAATAAGTTCCTTTCTTACCTCCTCTACCAATACGCTTTCTGGATTTATTTTTATTATTCGGTTGTAAATTATGTATCTGCATACTATCTTTTCTTTAAACTCTGCAATGCTTTCATAGTTGCCCTTGCAATGTTCAACTTATTTCGTGAACGCGATATTAATTTAGATGATATATCTTTAATTCCAGCTAACCTACAAATAACTCTAACGACACCACCAGCTACTAAACCAAGCCCCTTGCCTTGTGGTTTTAATAAAACAATAGCAGGTCCTGACTTTGCCATTACTTCATGTGGAATTGTTTCGCCTGAAACAGGAACTAAAATAATATGTTTTTTAGCTAACCGTGTTGCCTTCTCAACTGCCATTTGAACATCTTTTCCTTTTGAAACACCAATACCCACCTTTCCTTTTTTATTACCAACTACAATAACAGCTCTAAATCTTAATTGTTTACCACCACCTGTAACTCTTGTAACTCTTGCTAAATCCAAAAGCTGTGAATCAAATTCACTTTTTGGTTTGTCTTTTCTAAACCTTTTATTAAATTTTCTATCTTGTTTATTCTCCATATTATTTAAAATTTAAGACCGCCTTCTCTTGCTCCCTCTGCTACTGCTTTTATTCTACCGTGATATTTGTATCCTCCTCTGTCAAAAACTACTTTTCCAATCTTCTTTTCTTTTGCTTTTTCTGCAATCAACTTACCAACTTCTACTGCTATCTCTGTCTTATTTCCCTTCTTTATACCTTTGTCCCCTGCTGTGACTATAGTATGTCCTTTTTCATCATCAATCAATTGGGCATAAATATGTGTATTCGTTCTGGTAACACAAAAACGAGGCACGGCAACGGTTCCTGATATCTTTGCTCTAACTCTTTTATGTCTTCTTTGTTTTTTAATTTGTTTCTTCAACATAAGATTATTTTGTTGTACCTGCAGCTTTCTTGCCTTCTTTCCTTCTTATCTTTTCTCCTTCATATTTAATACCCTTACCTTTATATGGCTCTGGTTTTCTATGTGCCCTTATTTTCGCAGCAAACTCACCTACTTGTTGTCTGTCTATTCCTGAAATAGTGATAAAATTCTTCTCTGTTGAAACAACTAATCCATCTGGCACCTGCATCTCTATTGGATGAGAATAACCAACTTCTACTTTTAACATCTTATCACCTTGCATTGATGCTTTATATCCAACACCAACAAGCTCAAGCTTTTTCTCAAATCCATCTGTAACTCCTTTAACAAAATTCTGCAATAATGCTCTAGTTAAACCCCAAAAAGCAGGGCTGGTTTTTGTTTTTCTTTTTAATGAAATAATAAGTTGATTTTCTTTTTGCACAACTAAAATATCATCAGATATATTCTGTGTTAATTCTCCCTTAGGGCCTTTGATAGTAACTTTATCATCTTGTATCTTCACCTCAACGCCCTGTGGTAATTCAATTGGTTGTTTTCCTATTCTTGACATAATTTTATTTACCAAATTTCAATTAGTACTTCACCGCCAATGTTTTGTTTCTTTGATTCTTGGTCGGTTAACAAACCTTTTGTAGTAGAAATAATAGCCATACCATA
>JABMPZ010000047.1 GCA_013203565.1 Parcubacteria group bacterium
AAGTACTTTTGGTACTTTTCGTTTTGTTTTGTTGATTTCAAATGTTTCTGGTCGTGTATATTGTGGGTACTCTATAAACCCCTTTGTTTTTGTAATCCTATCTTTGATTAAACTCTCGGACTTACCAACCACTCCTGGTAATAGCCGTGCTGTTGCCTCAATTACTGCTAAGGCAGGTATATCTCCAGACATTAACACATAGTTCCCTATTGAAACCTTTTCATCAACAATGTGCTTAACTCTTTCATCAATACCTTCATATCTGCCTGAGATTAAAATAAGTTGATCGAGTTTTGCCCAATTGGTTGCCATCTTCTGATTGAACTTTTTACCTCTTGGGGTAAAAAGAACAACTTTAGTTTTGTTATCTTTCTTTATCTTTTTAACTGCCTTATAGATAGGGTCAATCTTTAATACCATTCCCCTACCGCCTCCAAATGGTTTGTCATCTACTGTCTTATTCTTATCTTCTGTGAAATCTCTTAAATTATGTATTCCTATTTGAAAACAACCCCTTTTTTGGGCTTTTTCTAAAATAGAGTGTTTTAGATAGAAATCAAAAATCTCTGGGAAAATTGTAATAATATCAAATCTCATATCAGGACAAACCGCCCAGACCTTAAAAAGGTCTGGGCGGTTTTAGATTTAAATTTAAAGATTCAAATCTTCAAGGTCGCCTTTACTTTCAGGCGCTGGTGCTGGTGCCGGTGCTGCACCTGGAGCTTCAGGCCTTGGCCTTCTGCCTCCCTCTGGCTCTTCAATCTTCAAGTTAACTCTTGCGTGATTTTTTAAGCCAACAATGCGCACTAGGTTTCTAATAGCCCTTGCAGTTGAACCTGCCTTACCAATAATCTGACCCATATCTTCTGGGTTTACATGTAAGGTAAGAAGAACACCCATCTCGTCAACCTTGCGGTCAACTTTTACATCTCCTGGGTTATCAACTAATGCTTTTACAATAAAATCAAGAAATTCTTTGTCGTTGTCTTTTGCCATATATCTTTATTTCATTCTTAACTTGTTTGCGTCTCGACCTTTCATATTTAATAAATCTGTATTTCTTTACTATAATTCCATTTTACTCCGTATTAAAGCCCTGTCAAGCCCCTTCAGCTATTGCCAAAGGGGCCCCGGGATTGGTCCTCACTTCTAAATCCACAAACTTGTTATGGACTTGGGAGTGAGCAGTTTGGGGTTTTGATATGTATGTATGTATTATATCCCCAAACTGCCTGATGCGAAACGATATTATCACCTCGCTTTTCTATACCTTGGTTTCCCACCTTTCCATGCCTTCTCGATACTTACTACCGAGATTGACAAAGCTACTGGAGTTGGGGTTGGGACGCCGAGCGCATTCTTACGCTCCCCAGCGCGCCTATGTAATATCCTATTATACCTCGCCACTGAAGTGTGTCTTTCACACCTTCTTAAATTCGACTGACTCATTTTTTTTCTCCCTCTGTATGTCACAACCCTTATGGTTGCGACTTTGTAAAAAACCTTAATCCCCTTGTCTAACACTTAAACATGAAACTAAAATCTATAAAGAATGTTCCGAGCACATTAACGAAATAATTAATATAAAGAGCTGCTATGTGCTCGGAACACTCTTTACTATCTTGGTCATATTATACTATATTTATTGACATTTGTCAATAGTTATGACCTATTATCTTCTGTATTGGAGTATATTTTCTAAAACAAAACCGCGGAAGAGTCCGCGGGTTTTGTTCTTAGTTTACTTTTATTCTTTTTTGTCTTGTTCTTTTGGTTTTTCTTCTTGTTTTGGCTCCTCTTTCTTTGGCTCTTCTGGTTTGACTTCTGGTTTGACTTCTGGTTTTACTTCTTTGGGTTTTTCTTCTGGCTCTGGCTTGTCTTCTTTCTTTTCTTCTTTCTTTTCTTCTGGTTTGGTTTCTTGTTTTGGCTCTTCAGGTTTTTCTTCCTTTGACTCCCCTACTGGTTTTTCTGCTTTAGCTGGTTTTTCAGCCGGGGGTGGCACGGTCTCGGATGGTTTCTCTACGGGCTTGGCTTGTTCGGCTGGTTTTTCAGCTGACGCTTCTCCTTCTTCTTTCTTCTTTGGTTTTGCATGAACTGGTTTCTTATCTCCTTGTATAATCCCCTCGGTAACAAGTAGATTGTGTACCCTATCAGATGGTTGGGCTCCTACACTTATCCAGTATTTAGCTCTTTCTGCATTAATTTGTTTTTCTTTAGTTAAAGGATTTAAGAATCCAAGTACTTCAACAGGCCTACCTCCTCGTGGCGGACTATTCTTTTCTGTTACTATTATACGGAAAAAAGGTTGATTCTTTTTTCCTTTTCTTTGTAAACGGATTTTTAACATATATTTACGGTCATGTTAATGGTTAGTGAAATGGATAGCAATGGCTGGGGTCAGTCCCCGACCGCTCCCCTCCCTGCTTGCCCTTCACCCTTTAGGGTGAAGGGCTTGCCTCATAGCATCTGCGGGGAAAGAGTCCTAAAAAATAAAGCGAAGTTTGGGGACTGACCCCGTAATTATGTCGGGGCTATGGTCAGACCCCGCCGTGATTTTTACGACCAATCCTTGGCTTCAAGCGCATTACGGGCTGCTGAATCTTCGGCTTCTTGCTTAGACAAACCATCGCCTTCAGCTACTTTTTCTTTACCGAGAAACACGCCAACAATAAAGTTCTTTTCATGGTCTGGTCCCCAGTCCCTCATTACTTTGTAAGTTGGAGTAATTTTTACTCGTTCTTGGGCTTCTTCCTGAAAGGTTGATTTTGCATCACGATGTGTGCCTTCTTCTAAAATCTTTTTCAATTTTGATGATATATGTTTCCCTATAAACTCACGCGAGACCTCAAGGCCTTGATCCAAATACAAAGAGCCAAGAAATGCCTCAAATGTATCTGCTAATATATATTGCCTTGCTTTGCCTGTGTCTTTTGCCTCGCCCTTGCTTAAGAGTAAATAGTCACCAAAGTTAAGAGCCATAGCAGTATCTGCCAAACTCAAAGTATTCACTAAAGCAGCTCTCCAATTGGTTAACTCCCCTTCTTGATTGCCATAGTTACCAAACAAATATTCTGTAACAATTAACTCTAACACAGCATCACCTAAAAATTCAAGTCGTTCATTGTGAGCTAAGTGAAATTTAGGATTCTCATTCAAATACGAACGATGACAAAACGCTTGCTTTAATAAATCCTTATTATTAAAATTAACATTTAAGTCCTTTTCTAATTGTTCAAAATCTTTCATAATTACAATGATGTTTAGTGGTTTTAATGTTTTTAAGCAGAGCAGGGTCTGACCCCAAGCCCTGTTTTGTTTTTGTTTGTTTCTCTCTCCGCGGATGCTGTGAGGTGATAAAGGATAAAGTGGTCGGGGTCAGACCCTGCCGTTCATTTCTGAATCTCCCCTGATTCCTGCATTTGTTTAAACACAGTGCCTAAAACTCCGTTGATAAACTTACCAGAGCTTGGGCCTCCGAAGTTCTTGCCTAATTCAATTGCTTCGTTTATGGCTACTTTAGGAGGAACTTCATCTTTATCTTGATACATAAGCTCATAAAGTCCCATTCTTAAAACATTTCTATCAATAATACTTAATTGATTAAGGGGTCTTTCTGGAGCTGATGTTTGTATAATCTTATCAACTTCATCTAAGTGTTCTACTACTCCCTTGATTAGTTTTTTAGCAAAACCCTTTTCATCAAACTCACCTCCAAAGTGATCAAGGTTTCTTTGTATAACCTCATCTAAATCTCTTTGTTTGGGTACTTCCTTTACCACTACTCCTTTTTCTTTATTTGCATCTGCTGTTTGCTTTAGTTGACAGTAAAAATCCCACTCAAATAGAGATTGTAAAACAATTGAACGAGCTAAATGTCTGGATGCCATAAATGTATATGTATTTTTAAGTGAAATAGATAGCAATGGCTGGGGTCAGTCCCCGACCGCGCCCCTCCCTGCTTGCCCCAGAGCATATGCGGGGAAAGAGTGAAACAAAAACAAGACAAAGTTCGGGGACTGACCCCGTAATTATATCGGAGCTGTCCTCGTAATTCTAAAACTTCTGTTTTGATAGTTCTTCCATTGTTAATGGCTTTTGTCCTTCTTGTTCCTTTTCTCCTTCTTTTATTTCCTCTTGCTTTCTTTTTCTTTCTTTCTTCTCTAATTTAGCCATGACATCTATAATCTCCTTGCCTTTGTAAAACCCACAATTAGTACAAACCATATGTCTACGAACTGGTTTTCCACATTTAGGGCATTTACCCCAAGAAGACGGGTGCAAGTGAAGGTGCATCCTTTTTTGGTCTCTACTTCCTTTAGTTGTATGTTTCTTTGGAACTGCCATATGTTATAGATAATAACAAATAAATGGGGATATTGCAATACTTTAGATAAACTAATTTGTTGGGAAATAAAATCCCCCACATACGCACCATGCGTAGTAGGGGATTTTTAGGTTTACTGTTGTTTTTGCTATTATTCGTTTTTCTCCACAAAAGCTATGATTCTATTCTTCAACTCCTGTGGGGAATTTTCATGTTTCGCTATTGAGCGAAGTGCGTACCCATATGGGTACCGTGATGGATCGGGCATTTTCATCAAACGCCCAGTGGCTTTAGTGAGGATATCTGCCTCTGATGCCTCACAAAAGGCAAGAGCAGAAACAACCTCCATATTTTTGTCCCCTACGAGCCTTTTTCTGTGCTCGTAAGTACCTTTTTTAGAATGAGCAAGAGCCCTACGAGCTTCTACTATCCTCATCTCAGCAAGCTCGTTAAGGACAAACTGGGGCGAGTCCCCTGTTATAAGGCCTCCAATAATCCACTCGCCGTATTCAGGATTTTGCCTTATATAATCCAGTGCCCAACGATATGATCTTTCCGGTAATGAATAATACCGTAAGATAGTATCTGTTATATCTGGATAGAGGTCAGTGTATAATCTCTTTTCTACCAAGCCCAATGGCAACGAATCCTTAAACTCCCGGAGTGCTGTAGACCTAATACCAAAATCAGGATGTCTAAAGGCCAAAAATTCTCGAGTAACCTCATCAACCCTAGATGAGTCAACAGAATAGCTAAAAATTGGCCAAGCATTCCCGCTTCTGGCAGCTTTAGCGATTGTTTCGCTTGAACAATTGGGATTTCTAATAATCTCCCGCTTCATATCCCTGGCCAATTTATCTACATTCCAAGAATACCAACCATCTAGATTGCGGGCATCCTCCCACTTAGAAAGTGGCTTAGATATCTCCCACGAGATATACTCCATATCTTGTGGGCTCACATCTCCATTTCGGAGCCAATTTGTGACCTTCCAGGTTGTAACTTTATTGGCCTCCTCAATCTTTTCCTCAAGCTCCAAGACTTTCGCATAATGTTGCCAACTCGGAATACCGTCATCATTGACCCCTATACCAGTTACGTAGGCAATTATTGCAACAACCACTAGTATCATAATGTAAAACAATCTCTTTACAGTATCCTGGCTCATTTTTTTCTCCTATAAAATGTACAGTAAACCTAATTTAACTGATTATATTATACCAAATAAAAATAGAGTTGTCAACCCAAAAAACCGTAACTACTCACCCATTTGAAGTAAAAAATACTCTTAGAACTGTCATT
>JABMPZ010000048.1 GCA_013203565.1 Parcubacteria group bacterium
ATTGAAGCCCATATATTAATAAACTTTTTAGAGCAAGATGTTGAGTTACCTGCTATTGCATTAATTGTTTCTGGCGGACATACTCAACTTATCTTAGTGAAAAAAATCGGAAAGTATGAGATAATAGGAGAAACAAGAGATGATGCTGCTGGAGAGTGCTTTGATAAAACAGCTAGGATTTTAGGGTTAGATTATCCTGGGGGGCCTGAGATTGCCAAGAAAGCAACAAAGGAATCAAACATGAAGATTGAGATGCCACGGCCAATGCTCCACACCAAAGATTATGACTTTAGTTTCTCTGGCTTAAAGACAGCTGTGTTGTATGATTACAAAAAGAGACCAAAGAAACAAAGACAGAGTCAAGAATATATCATAGCAATGGCAAAGGAAATACAACAATCAATTATTGATGTTCTGATTAAAAAAACCCTTAAAGCTGTAGAAGAATACAAAGTAAAAACTGTATTATTGGGTGGGGGAGTAACAGCTAATAGTGAATTACGCAAACAATTTAAGGAACAATTATCAGAGGATATAGAGTTTCTTGTTCCAGAAAAGGGTTTATCTACTGATAATGCTGTAATGATAGGTTTGACGGCCTTATTGCGTCCAAACAGTAAAAAAATAATTAAAGCTCAAGGAAACTTAAGAATATGACAATTTTACTATATTTAGCAGGGTTCTTGCCAAGTTTTGTCTGGCTTTTATTCTATTTAAGAAAAGACGCCCATCCAGAGTCCAATGGAATGGTTGTTAAGATGTTCATCTTTGGAATGTTTTCTGCCTTGCTTGCTATATTTCTAGAAAAAGGATTTCAAAAAGGAGAAAGCTTGCTTGTGGCTTCAGTAGCTAATATCTCTCTTGCTTCTATCTTTTTAGGCGGAGCACTCATTGAAGAGTATGTAAAGTATTTTATGGTGAAAATAGGGGCATTTCGTAATCAAGAGCTTGACGAGCCATGTGATATTATGCTATACATGATTATTGTGGCATTAGGATTCGCTGCGTTAGAAAATATTCTTGTTTTAAGTAATTTTCATCCTAATATAACAATAGCGATTACATTTGAGATAATGGCATGGAGATTTATTTCAGCTACATTTCTGCATGCTTTATGTTCTGGTTTACTGGGTTATTTCATCGCTCTTTCATTTCTACGCACAAATAGAAGGGCTTTATACCTAGTAACTGGTCTTACCTTGAGTACACTCTTGCATGGAATGTATAATTGGTCTATAATGTCGATACAAGGATTAGGCAAGTTTATAATCCCTATCCTGATATTAATAAGCCTTGGCTGTTTTGTTTCATATGGATTCAGAAAACTAAAAAAACTAAAAGGCACTTGTTTGATAACTCATTAATCTTATGGCAATATTCAAAAAACTAAAAAAAGACATTGGAATTGACGAGGAAGAAGAAATGGAGGATGAGGAAGAGGAGGAGGAAGAAGTAGAAGAGGAGGAAGAGGAGGAAGAGGAGGAAGAGAAAAAAGAAAAAAAGATAAAAAAAAGAAAGGAAAAGAAAGGAGCTAAAAAGAAGAAGAAAAAGGAGCCAAAATCAACCCCTGTAGACATAGCAAAAGAAATTACTAAAGAGATAGAAGACACAGCTCCTGAAATAAAGGTCCTAAATGAAGAAGAAGACGAAGAAGAATCAATAACAAAAGCGCCTATGTCAAGTAAACATAAAGATGATACTAATTGGCTTAAATCAAAAGGGCAATTAGCTGTTGATGTATATCAAACAAACGAAAACTTCTGTGTTCAAGCTCCAATTGCTGGAGTTGACCAAAGCAACTTAGACATTGCCATTGAAAACGACCTATTGGTTATAAAAGGAGAGAGGAGTGAGCCAAACCAAGATAAAGACAAGAAATATCTTTACCAAGAGTGTTATTGGGGCCCTTTCTCAAGAGAAGTAATGTTGCCTGAAGATGTATTATCAGATAAAATCAAGGCCTCATTAAAAAACGGAATATTACTTATAACAATACCTAAATCAAAAGGAATAAAAAAGAAAGTTACCATTGATGTAGGGTAAATAAAGAAAAAAAACAAAAACTCTGGGGTCAGGAATATTCCTGACCCCAGAGTTTTTGTTTTTTTTCTTTATTTACCCTACATCAATGGTAACTTTCTTTTTTATTCCTTTTGATTTAGGTATTGTTATAAGTAATATTCCGTTTTTTAATGAGGCCTTGATTTTATCTGATAATACATCTTCAGGCAACATTACTTCTCTTGAGAAAGGGCCCCAATAACACTCTTGGTAAAGATATTTCTTGTCTTTATCTTGGTTTGGCTCACTCCTCTCTCCTTTTATAACCAATAGGTCGTTTTCAATGGCAATGTCTAAGTTGCTTTGGTCAACTCCAGCAATTGGAGCTTGAACACAGAAGTTTTCGTTTGTTTGATATACATCAACAGCTAATTGCCCTTTTGATTTAAGCCAATTAGTATCATCTTTATGTTTACTTGACATAGGCGCTTTTGTTATTGATTCTTCTTCGTCTTCTTCTTCATTTAGGACCTTTATTTCAGGAGCTGTGTCTTCTATCTCTTTAGTAATTTCTTTTGCTATGTCTACAGGGGTTGATTTTGGCTCCTTTTTCTTCTTCTTTTTAGCTCCTTTCTTTTCCTTTCTTTTTTTTATCTTTTTTTCTTTTTTCTCTTCCTCCTCTTCCTCCTCTTCCTCCTCTTCTACTTCTTCCTCCTCCTCTTCCTCATCCTCCATTTCTTCTTCCTCGTCAATTCCAATGTCTTTTTTTAGTTTTTTGAATATTGCCATAAGATTAATGAGTTATCAAACAAGTGCCTTTTAGTTTTTTTAGTTTTCTGAATCCATATGAAACAAAACAGCCAAGGCTTATTAATATCAGGATAGGGATTATAAACTTGCCTAATCCTTGTATCGACATTATAGACCAATTATACATTCCATGCAAGAGTGTACTCAAGGTAAGACCAGTTACTAGGTATAAAGCCCTTCTATTTGTGCGTAGAAATGAAAGAGCGATGAAATAACCCAGTAAACCAGAACATAAAGCATGCAGAAATGTAGCTGAAATAAATCTCCATGCCATTATCTCAAATGTAATCGCTATTGTTATATTAGGATGAAAATTACTTAAAACAAGAATATTTTCTAACGCAGCGAATCCTAATGCCACAATAATCATGTATAGCATAATATCACATGGCTCGTCAAGCTCTTGATTACGAAATGCCCCTATTTTCACCATAAAATACTTTACATACTCTTCAATGAGTGCTCCGCCTAAAAAGATAGAAGCAAGAGAGATATTAGCTACTGAAGCCACAAGCAAGCTTTCTCCTTTTTGAAATCCTTTTTCTAGAAATATAGCAAGCAAGGCAGAAAACATTCCAAAGATGAACATCTTAACAACCATTCCATTGGACTCTGGATGGGCGTCTTTTCTTAAATAGAATAAAAGCCAGACAAAACTTGGCAAGAACCCTGCTAAATATAGTAAAATTGTCATATTCTTAAGTTTCCTTGAGCTTTAATTATTTTTTTACTGTTTGGACGCAATAAGGCCGTCAAACCTATCATTACAGCATTATCAGTAGATAAACCCTTTTCTGGAACAAGAAACTCTATATCCTCTGATAATTGTTCCTTAAATTGTTTGCGTAATTCACTATTAGCTGTTACTCCCCCACCCAATAATACAGTTTTTACTTTGTATTCTTCTACAGCTTTAAGGGTTTTTTTAATCAGAACATCAATAATTGATTGTTGTATTTCCTTTGCCATTGCTATGATATATTCTTGACTCTGTCTTTGTTTCTTTGGTCTCTTTTTGTAATCATACAACACAGCTGTCTTTAAGCCAGAGAAACTAAAGTCATAATCTTTGGTGTGGAGCATTGGCCGTGGCATCTCAATCTTCATGTTTGATTCCTTTGTTGCTTTCTTGGCAATCTCAGGCCCCCCAGGATAATCTAACCCTAAAATCCTAGCTGTTTTATCAAAGCACTCTCCAGCAGCATCATCTCTTGTTTCTCCTATTATCTCATACTTTCCGATTTTTTTCACTAAGATAAGTTGAGTATGTCCGCCAGAAACAATTAATGCAATAGCAGGTAACTCAACATCTTGCTCTAAAAAGTTTATTAATATATGGGCTTCAAT
>JABMPZ010000049.1 GCA_013203565.1 Parcubacteria group bacterium
AAAAACACCCACCTTACTTCAAGTGGGTGAGCAGTTACGTGGAAAACTATTGATTGACAACAAATTTTGTGTTATAATAAACACGGTCGGTTCTCCGTAAGGGGTAGTCTACCTCTCGACGATGTAGATAGCCGCAAGGCAACTGACCTCAAAAAAACCTGACTCATTTAAGTGAGGTTTTTTTGTTATTCGAACAACCACTTAAAACATCCCAATTTATCTTGTTAACATCTGGCAAACAAATCAATCCACATCCTGCCACTTTATTGTTCAATGGATTATAATAGAAGTTGCATCTAATTTTTTCAAAATAAGCATACATTTCCATTTTTAATGAAATTTTTTTATCTTGTTTCTGACAAAATTCCCTACCAAATTTTATAAATTGCCTAAATATATTATAGGCGCAAACATCAGCTACCTGAATAAAATTCTCATTATAAGATTCAACAAAAACTATGTCCGATATTGTATTATATTTATCAACATAAATTTTTTCCATTCCAGAATTATCTTGTAATATATTCAAAATTCTACCCTGTTGTCCTTTGGTCACCCTTAAAGAAGACTCCATCTGATCAAAAACAACAATATGAAGATTACCAGCATAATGTAACCTCTCAAACAAAACTTGAGTACTCTTAAGCAAGGGGATGCCTTCAGGGGTCTGCCTTTTTTCGTCTCCATAATATCTTTTATCAAAGACAACAGCAATAATTTTCATTTCTTTCTTATATTTCGCTATTAATTCAATAAAGGCATCACCAAATTTGTTTAGTTTCTCAGCAGAAATCTGAAATGGCAATAAGTAATGTTTCTTCCTTTGATATGGATTTCGTAGCCAATCTGATTTTACCTCCACCCTATGGGTACTAAAATAGGCCTTCTTTAATTTATTTATCACAACATTTATTTCAGCTAAATACTCTGTTTTTATTCTAATACCGCACAAAACAAAATAGTTGTCACGCCAAAAATCCTCATATTTATCAAATGGTGGAGGGTTATTTATAAAATCCTTAGTATATGGTGTTTTGTACTCTTTCTGTCCACTTTCGTCTATGAATACTTTATAAAACATAAATAATCTTTTATATAAATCTTCTCACAACTCCATTATAACAAAAAAGCCCATACCTGGACAATTTTTTAAAAAAATAAAACTTAATTAAAATTTATTTTATAAGTAAGTTTGTTTTTAGGACGGATAAAATAAAATTTAACTTTTTTAACCTTCTCGTCAACTGAATAAAAAATTCTGAAAGAATCTCCACAAATATGTCGTCGAAATATTGTGACCCCTTTATCTCCAGAAGCACCCTTCACCTTCTCGGCTTTGTGGTATGGGTTTTCTAAAATTTTATCAATGCTTTTCTTTAATATTTGTTTCGTCTTTTGATTTTTTATATAATGCTTTATGTCTTTACCAAACGAATATGAGGATTCTTTAACATATTTAAACATTTTACAATTAATTTTAAGTAGCTAATAAAGCATCTATCTCCTCACTAGAGAGAATTTTGCCTTTTGCAAAATCATCTTTTGCTTTTTTAAGACAAATAATATCTTCATCAGATAAGTCACTTAAAAACACTTCTTCTTTTTTAATAAATTTAGGAGAAATATTCAACCTTATTGTTTCAAAGTCTGTAGATGCAAATTCTTGAGTTGGACAACTAAAAGTCATAATTATTTTTTATTTTTTTGATTTAATATACCAAAAAGTGCTTTTTCTAAAGATTTTGCATGGTCCATAGAAATAATAACCCTACTAACCAATGTTGCATCTTTTGGTCCATGAGGTCCGCGAAAAAGAAAATCTAAAATAATTTCATTTTTAGACATATGAATATTGGCAAGGTTTGAATACACACCTCCTTTCACTGCATCCGGCATTGAAACCTTTAAATCAATCGATTCTTTTTTAGTTGGCATATTATTTTTTTACTTATTATTTTATTATAATTCAATAGAGAAAAGATGTCAAATATTGGTGCCCCCGCCGTGATTCGAACACGGAAACAATGGACTAAGTTAGATAAGAATTGATTGCTTTGTCTAGGATTTCGCGTTTTTCGAGTTTTTGTTTCCAGATGCTGTTTTTGCGGTTGGGGTTTATGTAAACGCCTTTTGAAAAATTGATTTTATCACGAAATTTTATGAGATTTTCTTTTCTACTTATTACAATTTCTTGATATTTTTCATCAATTTTACTTTCTATGTCAAACTCTTTTAATAATTTTTTAACAAGTTTTAAGGTTTTCAAATTGTGTTGGTATCCTCTGACCATACGCTTTTTATTATACATACTAACACACCCTTCATCATCAAAAAACACCTTAAGGAATAATCTTTTTTCTGATACTGGGGCTGTTGTAATATATTTTTTCAATTCAATAACTTTCTTGCGCATATAAATCGCAAGCTCAACATAATAAAATCCTATCCTATAAACTCCAGATCCTTTATCAAAATAGTGACGTGGCTCTAAATTAAATACCTGCTTCATTGTGACCTCAACTTGATCAACTAACGCCTTACTACGGTTATTATAAACACAACCACTATTTGGAACCTGACCATCAAACATAAAGTGTGCTACTAAAAAAATAAGACCCTTAGACCATTTATTTGGTTTAAGGACTGGTGCTCTGCCTGGCATACATTTTCCTTTTCTATTTTTTGCTATATTCTCTCCAAATCTCTTAATTCTATCTCTACGTATTCTTGCTTTTACATCTTCCGGCAAAGGAATATCTGTTATATGATAATAGATCGTGGTCTTGGCTAGACCAGTTTCTTTCATTATCTCTGTAAGAGTGCGACCTGTATTGCGTAAAGATACGCAAATTTCTTTAGTAGTTAACATAATGTGCCCCCAGCAGGGATCGAACCGGCGTCAGATGCTTAAAAGGCAACTGCTCTACCATTGAGCTATGGGGGCAAAGCCAACAGTTTGGCTTTGCCGGGCAATTTAGAGAAATCTATGATTTCGCGTTAAGAATTGCCCCGGGTCGTGCGGAATATAGTGTTTATTCCTTATCCGCACGATAAACCAATCTGTTGTGATGAATTATAAAATTTCTACAAACCTTCTTTTTTGAGTTGTTTTAACAACTCTTTTTGTTTCTTGTTTAACTTCTTTATATTCGGGGTTTTTACTTGAAACTCCACAAAAAGGTCTCCTGTCCCCCACCCAGAAAAATGAGGTATTCCTTTTCCTCCTATTCTTACTACTTTTCCTGATTCTGTTCCTTGGGGTACCTTTAGAGTAACCTTTTTACCTCCTAATGTTGATACATCAACTTCATCTCCAAGTGTTGCTTGAGAAAAACTTATTGGCATCATTGTAAATAGGTCATCTGCTTTTCTTAAGAATATTGGGTCGTCTTTAACAACAATAGTGATATAGAGGTCTCCTGATTCAGCTCCTCTTTTCCCTGCTTCTCCTTCTCCTTGGAATCTTAAAGTTTGACCTGTGTCTACTCCAGCAGGCAAAGGAACTACAATCTCCTTGTTTGTTTTAATTCTACCTTCTCCTTTACAAACATTACAAGGGTTTTCAGGTATCTTACCTTGGCCCTTACACTCTGGGCATTTTGTTTCCTGTGAAAAGCTAATAGGACCCATGCGCTTCATCTGTTGCACCCAGCCAGTTCCTCTACATGAAAAACATTCTTTTACTTTAGTGTTTGGCTCTCCCCCTTTTCCATCACATCTTGTGCATATAGTCATTTTACTTAAATTTATCTTTTTTTCAACCTCTTTAAGTGTATCTTTCAAATCTATCTTTAATTGCACTCTTATATCTTTTCCTCTGTTTACTGGCTGTCTTGGCTGTCTATTTCCAAAACCTCCCATGTTTCTGAACAAATCACCTAAGTCAATGTCGCCAAAATCAAAACCACCAGCGCCTTGGCCTTGGGAAAAGGAATTAAAGTCAAAACCACCAGCGTCTCCACCCATTTGACCAAATTGGTCATACTGTTGGCGCTTTTCTTGGTTACCAAGCACTTGATATGCCTCGTTTATCTTCTTGAACTTAGCTTCATCGCCCCCTTTTTTATCAGGGTGGTGTTGGTGCGCTAACTTTCTATATGCTTTTTTTATCTCCTCTGCTGAAGCGCCTTTCTCAACGCCTAATAGAGAATAATAGTCATCACTCATAATAAAAGTCTTTAATGATTACTTTTTCTCGTCTTTTTCTTTGTAGTCCCCTTCTTCAGTTTCTGGTTTCTCTTCAGCACTTGTTTGCTCGCCTTCTTTTGGTTTCTGTTCTTGGGCTTGTTTATACATATCAGCGCCTACTTGCTGAATAGCTTGAGACAACTCTTCTGCTTTCTTCTTTATATCTTCTATTTTATCACTATCTTTAACTTTCTTCAATTCGTCTACTTTCTTTTCAATCTCCTCTTTCTTTTCTTTGGCAACTTTATCTCCTGCGTCTTTAAGAGTTTTCTCTGTAGAGTGAATAAGTCCTTCAGCTAAGTTTTGGGCTTCAATTAATTCTTTCTTTTGTTTATCTTGCTCTGCGTGCTTTTCTGCATCCTTTGTAATTTTCTCTATTTCTTCATCACTTAAACCACTTGAGCCCTCAATTCTAATTGATTGTGATTTGTTTGTTGCCTTGTCTTTAGCTGAAACATTTAAGATACCATCAGCATCAATATCAAAGCTAACCTCAACTTGAGGTACGCCTCTTGGGGCAGGTGGGATTCCATCTAAGATAAACTTACCTAGAGTTTTGTTGTCGTGTGACATAGGTCTTTCACCTTGCAAAACTTTTATCTCAACAGATGGTTGATTATCAGCTGCAGTTGAGAATGTTTGTGTCTTGTTACTTGGTATTGTGGTATTCTTTCCAATTAAGACAGTGTTAACCTGACCCATTGTTTCAATACCTAAACTCAAAGGAGTAACATCAAGCAAGAGAACATCTTTTACATCTCCTTGTAAAATACCTCCTTGTGTGGCAGCTCCAATGGCTACAACCTCATCAGGGTTAATCTCTCTGTTTGGTTCTTTACCAAACAGTTTCTTAATTTCTTCTTGGATTTTAGGCATTCGTGTCATACCACCAACTAAAACAATCTCTTCAATGTCTTTTGGCTCAAAGCCAGCATCTTTTAATACTGCTTTTACTGACTCCATTGATTTATCAATTAAGTCAGAGGTCATTTTCTCTAATTCTGCTCTTGTTAGTTTTTTAACTAAATGAGTTGGGTTACCATCAACTGAAGTAATAAACGGAAGGTTTACTTCTGTTTCCATACTTGTAGAGAGTTCTATTTTAGCTTTTTCTGCTGCCTCTTTAATTCTTTGAAGAGCTAATGTGTCTTTTGATAAATCCACTCCATTTTCTTTCTTGAACTCCTTTACAATCCAAGTCATTACAATCTGATCAAAGTCATCACCACCCAAGTGAGTATCGCCTCCTGTTCCTTTTACTTCAACTGTATCTGCTGTTACATCTAAAACAGAAACATCAAAGGTACCTCCACCAAAGTCATAAACAACAATCTGTTGGTCTTTCTTTTTAGTTAAACCATAAGCTAGGGCAGCTGCAGTTGGCTCATTGATAACTCTTTTTACCTTAAACCCAGCTACCTCACCTGCTACTTTGGTAGCTTTTCTTTGCGAGTCATCAAAATATGCTGGGCAAGTAATAATTACTTCATCTATTTTCTCTCCGAGTTTAGCTTCTGCGTCTTGCTTTAATTTCTGCAAAATCATAGCTGAAATCTCCTGTGGTGTATGCCAGTTTTCTCCCATTTTAACCTCTACTCCCCCATCATCTTTTGCTCTTATCTCATAAGGCAAAAGGTCTTTGTCTTTTTGTATCTCAGCATCAGAAAATTTTCTACCAATTAAACGCTTAACAGAAAAGATAGTATTAGTTGGATTAGTAATTGCCTGTCTCTTGGCTACAACACCTGCTAATCTTTCTCCTGACTTATTCAAAGCAACTACAGAAGGAGTTGTTCTACTCCCCTCTTTGTTTTCAATTATCTCTGGTGTTCCACCAGAAACTACAGCCATTGCTGAATTAGTTGTTCCTAAATCTATTCCTAATATTTTTGACATAATTTTTGACGCGACAA
>JABMPZ010000050.1 GCA_013203565.1 Parcubacteria group bacterium
GTCTTACCCAAGGCAGAAAATGTTATCTTGACCGGAGATATGGATGCATTACAACTCGTTGATGAGCAGACCAAGGTTTATACAATGAGACGAGGCATGAAAGACACTGTGTTGTATGGCATCAAAGAAACAAAGGAGAAATATGATGGCTTAAAGCCAGAACAACTCACTGATTACAGGGCATTGAGAGGAGACCCCTCAGACAATATCCCTGGGGTTACAGGGATTGGTGAGAAAACAGCCATTGAATTATTAAAGCAATTCAAAACATTAGAAAATTTATATAAAGAAATTGAAGAAGAAAACAAAAGTATTTCCAAGATAAAGCCAGGAGTTTTAGAGAAATTAAAACAATACAAAGACCAGGCCTTTATTTCCCAGAAGTTAGCTGAAATAGATTGCAATGTTGATATTGATTTCAAACTTAAAGATTGTGGGTTTGACTATAATAAAGAAAAAGTCATTAAGATATTTAATGAGTTTGAGTTCTATGCTTTACTTAAGCGACTTCCTGGGGCTATTGTGGTTGAAGAAAAGAAAACTACAAAACCAGCAGAACTCCAACAAGGTTTGTTTGGAGGAGAAAAAGTAGAGAATACAATTCAACAAGACATTGCTGAATTAAAAAAACAAAGAGTTCTTTCAAAAGAAATTGCTGATTTAGAAACAGATCTTATTTCTGTTATTGAGCAGATGCAGAAGAATGGGATAAAAGTTGAGATAAAGTCATTAAATGAGTTATCTAAGAAATTAACACAGGAGATAAATAGTTTAACAAAAAAGATATTTAAGATTTCAGGTAAACAATTCAACCTTAATTCTCCAAAACAATTATCAGAAATTCTTTTTAATGAGTTACAGATTTCTACTAAAGGAATTAGAAAAACACCAGGAGGAGCTATATCAACTAATGCTAAAGAGTTAAAGAAGTTAAAAAAAGACAACCCTATTGCAGATTTGATTTTACAATATAGAGAGGTCTTTAAGTTAAAATCTGGCTTTGCCGATGCCTTACCAAGAATGATTAACCCAAAAACAGGGAGAATACATCCTCATTTTCATCAATTAGGAACAGAAACAGGTAGGATGAGTTGTTCAGATCCCAATTTACAAAATGTACCAATCAAAGGGGAATTAGGTAATGAGATAAGGAAATGTTTTGTGCCAAAGCCGGGCTTTGTTTTTGTATCTGCTGATTATTCGCAGATGGAATTAAGAGTAGCTGCTGTATTAGCTAATGACGAAAAAATGCTTGGGTTTTTCAAAGAAAACAAAGATATTCATACAATGACAGCAAAAGAGGTATTTAAAGTAAAAGCAAGCGATGTAACCAAGAAGCAAAGAAATATTGCAAAATCATTGAACTTTGGGGTGCTATATGGAATGGGGGCTTATGGTTTTGCCGAGAGAACAGGGGTCTCTAATGACGAAGCCAGAGCTTTTATTGAACAGTATTTTTTAGATTTCAAAGGTATTACTAATTTTGTTGAGAAGTCCATTGCTGATACAAGAAAGAATGGTTTCTCTGAAACAATGTTTGGCAGAAAGAGATTTTTACCAGAGATAAACTCAAGAGACCCACGACTCCGAGCGCAAGCAGAGAGAATGGCTCGTAACTTTCCAGCCCAGGGTACATCAGCTGATATTATGAAAATGGCAATGGTAGCGCTTGATAAGAAAAAGGTTTTCAATAATGATTGCAGGATGCTTTTACAAATTCATGATGAGCTTTTATTTGAAGTGAAAAAAGAAAAAGCTGAAAAAGTATCTAAAGAAATTAAGAAAATTATGCAAGGAGTTGTAAAGTTAGAAGTGCCAATGATAGTTGATATAGCCATTGGTAAAAGTTGGGGTGATTTGAAATAAGTTCATGATATGGTAGAATAACTATTATGATGAGTAAAAAACAAAATGTATCTCAGGATTTAGATTTGAAAGAATTAGAGCAAGAGATTGAAAAAGAAAGAATTAAAACCACCACTATATTCCGTCACTTTGTTGATGGTCTCTTGTATATAGAGCAAGACAAAATAACTTTTATAAACGACAAAGCAAAAGAGTTTTTTTCTATAGAAGAGCCAGATGTTTTAGGTAAAACTCTATCATCTCTAAAAACAAATGAAAACATAGGGGTGTTAGTGCAAACCCTTGAATCAAAAACACAGCCATTTGCAAGAACAGTTCTTGAGTTGTCTGAAACTTTAGTTCTTAATGTTTCAATTGCACCTGTTATACATAAGAGGCAGACAATTGGTAAAATAGTTATCCTGCATGATATTACCAGGGAAAGAATGTTTGAGAGAATGAAAACAGAGTTTGTCTCTATATCTGCCCATCAATTAAGAACACCTCTTTCTGCTGTAAAGTGGATATTAAGAATGATTTTAGATGGGGACTTAGGCAAGGTGCCAAAAAATCAAAGGGATTTTCTGGAAAGGACATATAAGAGTAATGAAAGAATGATACAACTTGTTAATGATTTATTAAATGTTAGCAGAATTGAAGAGGGAAGGTTCTTATACAATCTACAATCAAAAGATTTAAGTGCAATTGTTGAGAAAATAGTAGTTCCTTTCGCTATTTTAGCCAAAAAGAAAGGTTTGCAATTTGAGTATAAAAAGCCAAAGACAAAGATTCCTAAGATAAAGATGGATACAGAGAAGATGATTTTAGCCGTACAGGCCTTAATTGATAATGCTGTTAATTATACCAAGACAGGCGGTATAATGGTAAGTGTTAAGTTTCTAAAAGATGAGAATAATATACTGTTTTCAGTGAAAGACACTGGCATTGGCATTCAACAAAACCAACAGAAGAGAGTTTTTGAAAGATTCTTCAGATCTTCTGATGCCATTAAGACAGAAACTGAAGGCACAGGCCTCGGGCTTTTTATAGCTAAAAATGTTGTTGAGGCGCATGGGGGTAGGGCTTGGTTTGAATCAAAAGAAAATAAAGGGAGTACATTCTATTTCACTCTGCCTACAGGTAAACAGAAATTAATAAACGGAGTAATAAAGAAATAAAGGTCTTGTTAATAAACTTATAATCTAAATTTATGTCAAAAGTATTAGTTATTGAAGACGATAAATTCCTAAGAGAGCTAATAGTTCGCAAGCTGTCAGGAGAAAAAGAACTTGATATTGTAGATGCTGCTGATGGTGAGACTGGATTAAAGGTCTTTGAGAAAGAAAAACCCAACTTAGTTTTGCTTGATTTGATTCTACCTGGTATTGATGGTTTTGAAGTTTTATCTCAAATAAAACAAAATCCTGCACTGTCTTCAATTCCTGTAATTATTCTCTCTAACCTTGGACAAAAAACTGATATTGACAAAGGAATAAAACTTGGAGCTATTGACTATATGGTAAAAGCTCATTTTACACCTAATGAGATTGTCAATAAAGTGAAGCAGGTATTAGAGCAAAAA
>JABMPZ010000051.1 GCA_013203565.1 Parcubacteria group bacterium
AAGATAACCAGATAGAGAAGACAGAAAGTTAAGTGATAATATTTTGCGGTTAATTACGACGATCGTCGTAATTAACCGCACAATATTATTTGGGTTATCGTCCTCTTTTGTTTTAGAAATAAATATGATAAAATAAATAAATGGAAAATAGGAAAGTAGAAAATCAAGAGACGGAAAATAGGAAAGAAAAAACCCAAGGGATAGAAAACAAGAGAAAACGAGGGATAGAAAATAAGAGAAAACGAGACACAGAAAGCAAGAGAAAAAAAGTTCAAGAGCTTGATATCTTTTGGAGAAAGGTTATTTTATTTTCAGTTCTTTTTGTTATAGCAGTGCCGTTAACCTTTTTGATTGTTAGAAGATTTACAAAAAGAACAGCAAACTTTGACAGTACTATGATTATGAAAGAGTTTGAAATGGATGAAGGAATAGGAGAATCATTCTTAGAAATTAAACAAGCGACACAAGAACTTCAAGAACAATTAAACGCAACAACAACTGAAAGCACCTCTACAGATATTTTATTAAATACAACTACAACAGAAGATTATTAATTAAATTTTATGTCAGAGAAAAAACAAACAAAACCAGTTGCAGAGAAAGACAAAGGACCTGATAAGGAGATTGGCTATATCAAGCCAAGGGGAATTATTCAGGAAATGGAAGAGAGTTATTTGGATTATGCAATGACTGTCATAATTTCTCGAGCCCTACCTGATGTAAGAGATGGCTTAAAGCCAGTACACAGGCGTATTTTGTATGCGATGCATTCAATGGGTTTGCGTCATAATGTGAAGTTTAGAAAATCAGCCACTGTCGTTGGAGAAACTCTTGGTAAATACCATCCGCACGGTGATATGGCAGTATATGATTCTATGGTAAGAATGGCTCAAGATTTTTCTTTGAGATACCCATTAGTTAAGGGTCAGGGTAATTTTGGTTGTTTTACAAAGGACACAAAAGTTAAATTAACTGATGGTAGGAACTTGAGTTTTGGGGAATTAATAAAGGAACACAAAGAGGGGAAAGAACATTGGGCATTTAGTTTTAACACTGAAGCTAAAAAAGCTGAAATTGCCAAAATAGAAAAGCCAAGATTGACTAGAAAGCATTCAAAATTAATGGAAGTTGTCTTAGATAATGGAGAAAAAATAGAATGTACACTAGACCATCGTTTTATGTTAAGGAATGGTAGTTATAGGCAAGCTCAAAATTTAAAAGCAGGAGATTCTTTAATGCCTCTATATACTAAAATTTATGACGGATCAGAAGACAAAAATTTGAAAGGATACGAAACTGTTTTCCAGCCTACATTAAATAAGTGGGAATTTGTCCACCACTTAGCCGATCAATGGAATTTAGAAGACGGAGTTTATGAAAAAAGAGCGGGTAAAATACGACATCATAAGGATTTTAATAAATTAAATAATGATCCTAGTAATATTATTAGAATTCAGTGGGGAGATCATTGGAAGCTTCATAAGGAGATTGCATCCTCAAGACATTATGATAATCCCGAATATATTAAGAGTATTGCAAAAGGACGAGAGCAATATTGGGCAGATGAAAAAAATAAGAAAAAGCATTCACAATTACGATCAGAAAAGAATAAGGTGATGTGGAATAACCCTAAATATAGGGAGGCATGGATATTAGCTAGAAAAACAATGTGGAAAGACCCATCATATAAAGAATTTATGAGAGGAGTTTCGAGTAAGAATATGAAGACATTGTGGGGAAGAAAAGATTTTCAGGTATTGATGAGTAAATTGAAGTCACAAGAGATGAAAAAAAGGTGGCAAGATGAGACATATAGAGCATACTGGAGTAAGAAGACAAGGGAAATATCCCTCAAGATTTGGGCAGACCCTAAACATAGAGAGCACATGTCAAGGTTAATGAAAGAGAGAATGAATGACCCTGAAGAAAAGAAAAAGACCAGTAAGAGGTCAAAACAATTATGGAAAGATCCTGCTTATCGAGCAAAGTATCCAGATAATCATTTTAGTAATATGGCTAAAAAGTTATGGGAGGATCCAAAAATGCGAGAATTCCATAGAGAAAAAACAATTAAGCAATGGCAGGATCCAAAATTTAGAGAGAAGGTTACTAAAGCAATCAGTGCCCGTAATAAACAGCGCCTGAAAGAGCAACCTGATTACATGTTACAATTAGCAGAAAAGGCAAAAGTAGCTTTAAGGAAAAACTGGCAAGACCCTTTATATAAAGAAAAAGTAATAAAAAGCAAAATTCTAGGGCATGTTAATTCTCTCTTAGGTAAATATTTAAAGGTGACTCCTGAAGTTTATGAGAAAGAGAGAACTAGTAATAATGGAGTTCCACGTTTTGAGAATGCTATAAAGTATTTTGATAGTTTTTCACAAATTGTTCAAGAAGCTAAAACTTATAACCATAAGGTGGTTTCAGCTAGAATTTTGCAAAAAAGAGAAGATGTTTATGATCTAACTTGCGGACCATGGCACAACTTTCTTTTAGCAGCTGGGGTGTTTGTTCATAACTCTGTTGACGGAGATTCTGCGGCCGCATCAAGATACACAGAGGCAAAATTATCAAAGATTGGGGAGGAAATCCTATCGGACATTGATAGGGACACTGTTGATTTTAGACCTAATTATGATGCTACTAGGACAGAACCCGTTGTCCTACCTTCTCCTGTCCCACAGTTGTTATTGAATGGCTCTTTGGGTATTGCAGTTGGTATGGCAACTAACATTCCACCTCATAATATCACAGAGGTCTTGAAGGCAACTATTTATTTAATAGACCATCCAAAAGCAAACACAGAAGATCTTTTTGAGTTTGTTAAAGGGCCTGATTTTCCAACAGGAGGTATTATTTACAACAAAAAGGAGATAATTGCAGCCTACTCACAAGGAAGGGGGCCTATCTTAGCTCGTGGTAAAACAGAGATTAAAGAGCAGGCAAAAGGAAACTTCCGTATTATTATCTCAGAGATTCCATTTCAGGTACAGAAGTCAACTTTAGTTCAGCAGTTTGCTAAATTAGTTGAGACAAAGAAAATTGATGGAATACGCGATATTAGAGATGAGTCGGACAGAGAAGGAATGCGAATTGTTATTGAATTGAAAAAAGAATCTTTTCCAAAAAAAGTTCTCAATGCTTTATATAAATATAGTGATTTACAGAAAACATTTCATCTTAATATGATGGCAATTGTTGATGGCATTCAACCAAAGGTTTTATCCTTGGTTGATGTTTTGAATTACTATTTAATACACAAACAAGAGGTTGTTGTAAGAAGAGCAAAGTTTGATTTGAAAAGAGCTAAAGAAAAAGCTCATATATTAGATGGCTTAATGATTGCTTTGAAAAAAATAGACCAAGTTATTCAAACAATTAAGAAATCAGAAAACAAAGAGCATGCGCATAAGAATTTGCGTAGTAAATTTAAGTTAAGCGCTATTCAGGCCTCTGCTATTTTAGAAATGAGGTTACAAAGTTTAGCTAAGCTTGAAAGAGATAAGATTAAAGCAGAATTAGATGAATTAAAGAAACTCATTCAAGGGCTTTTAGCTCTTTTAAAAAGTCCTGCTAAAATTAAAGCTAAAATGAAGAAAGAGCTTTCTGAAATGGAAGAAAAATACAGAGATGAAAGAAAGACCAGAGTTGTTGTTGGTGGTGTTAGCGAGATTGCAGATCAGGACTTAATTCCAAAAGAAGAAGCTATCATTATGTTAACTCAGAGTGGGTATATAAAAAGGATGAAGCCCGCTACCTATAAAGTTCAGAAAAGAGGAGGCAAAGGTATGATAGGTATGGATATTAGAGAGGAAGATGGAGTTGAGCACTTCTTAGTAGCCAGCACCTTAGATAAACTGCTTTTCTTTGCTGATTCTGGTAAAGTGTTCCAGAGTTTAGTCTGGGAGATTCCAGAAATGAGTCGTGTTTCTAAAGGCAGGGGTCTTTTGAATTTCCTTGAGATTTCAGCAACAGAAAAGATACAGAACCTAATTCCATACAGCAAGTCATTGGCAGGTGAAGGTCACTATTTAGTATTAGCAACTAAAAATGGTATAATTAAAAAGACCGAACTTTCTGGCTTTGATAATGTTAGACGAAGTGGCTTAATAGCTATTAAACTACAAGCAGATGATCATTTGCAAACAGCAAAGATTGTGAAAAAAAATGAGGAAATCATTTTAGTAACTAAACTTGGTAAATCAATTAAGTTTACTGAAAAAGATGTCAGGGCAATGGGGAGGTCTGCTTCTGGGGTTAGGGGTATTAAGTTATCTGCTGGTGATGAAGTTATTGGCATGAGTGTTGTTGGCTCAAAGACCGACCAACAAAAGCATTTATTAGTAATTATGGAAAACGGTTATGGCAAGAGAACAAAAGTGAGTGAGTATAGGTTACAGAAACGAGGTGGTTCTGGTATAAAGGCAGCCCGTATCAATGAAAAAACAGGTAAAATTGTTTATTCAAAGATAGTTGGTGGTGATGAAAATGATTTAATCGTGATATCCAACAAAGGACAGGTAATAAAGACAACACTTAATAGTATTTCAATAATTGGCAGAGCATCTTCTGGTGTTAGAGTAATGAAATTAAAACCAGGGGATAAAGTAGCAAGCGCTATATGTTTGTAAATCCAATCAATGTTTTAAGTAAATTAGATTTGAAAAAGGATATGACAGCAGCTGACCTTGGCTGTGGTAGTGGGGGATGGGTTTTACCTTTGGCTAAGATTCTAGAGGATGGTTTTGTTTATGCTGTTGATGTTCAGGAAGGGCCACTTTCTGCTCTTTCAGGAAAAGCAAAACAACAGAACTTAAGAAATATTACCACTATTATGACTGACCTTGAAGTTGGGGTACCTAAAATCGCAAGTAATTCTTGCGATTTTGTTATACTAGCCAATATCATATTTCAATTAGAAGATAAACAAGTTGTTTTTGATGAAGCAGTTCGGATTTTGAAACAAGGGGGAAAGCTTTTAGTTGTTGACTGGAAGATTGATTCTTCTTTGGGCCCGAAAGAAGACAGAATTTCTATGCAAGATGTTGAAAAAATAGTTAATGGTATTGGCTTAAAAACACAACAGAACTTAGAACAAGAGACCGGGGCGTATCATTATGGTTTGGTTTTTACTAAATAGGAGGTTTAATCTTTTAAAACTATGAAAAAACTCTTAATAGCTTCAGTAATTTTAATGGTTTTATTAACCCAGGTAGGTTTTGTTTTGGCTGAAGATAATTTTGGAGCTACTTGTACAGAAACTGCAAATTGTTCAGGTGGTGAATGTTGTTGTCAAAATACTAAGGGTGAAGGTATTTGTGGTAACACAGGTTGCACAAATGTTATCTGTTCGTTCTCTGAACATACAAATTTAGAAAGTTTAGTTAAATCAGTAACTGACTTTATTTTCAAACTCGGTCTTATTATAGCTCCTTTAATGATTGTAATTGGTGGCTTTATTTTTATGACTTCAGGAGGTGAACAAAGTAAAGTTACTTTAGGCAAGAATATTATGAAATGGGCAGTAATAGGGCTCGGGATTATTC
>JABMPZ010000052.1 GCA_013203565.1 Parcubacteria group bacterium
GTCCCGCACTTCCCCCGACAAACACTGGCTGGGGTCACTCCCCGACCACTTTCTCCTTGATTACCTCATAGCATCTGCGGGGAGAGTGCTAAAGAATAATGATATAAAGTAAGGGGGACTGACCCCGAATTATATCGGCGTGGCTACTCCTCCGTGCTCGTTGCAACCTCCTCCGTACTTGTCGCAATTTCTTCTGTACTTGTCGCAATTTCTAAGCTAGCATAATACGCCTCTTTTGCTGCCTCATATTCTTCTAAAGAATAGGGTTCAAACGGTTTAGCTCTGCCTGTGAATTCAAGAGGAATAATTTGCTCAAAAGGAGTTAGTTCTTCAATCTCTATATTTTCAAAAACATCTGTTTCTATATTAATTTGTGGCATAGGAAAACTCAAATCAGATATATCTAATGAAGGGGGCTTAAAAAATATCTCTTTTACTAAAAGCCCGACAGCAATTAATGCTAAAGCAATGGTTAGATATCGAAATACTTTATCTTTTGGTAAAATATCCATGGTTAATAAGAATAAACTTTTGCTGTTAAATCAAATTCAAAAACTGTTTCTTGGTCTTCTTCACTTGTCTTGCCTGATTCAAAAGATATAGAATCCACTTCAACTAATCTTGATGATTTTTCAAGTAGTTCAAGAAAACTTTCAAACGAGCTAAAAGATCCAGACAAAGATAGACGAAAAACAGTTTCTTTTATCTTTTTATTCACATTTTCTTCAGTACCCTCTGTAGATTCAGGAACTCCTGTAGCCCCTTCTTCAGCACTATCCATTGGATTTATATTTTCCATAATTAACCCACTGGCAAGCGCTTTGTCCTGAAAAAAGTTTAACAATGAAGGCAATGAAACATCATAGGGAAGGGCTTTTTCAATTTTATCTAAAAATTCCTGATATTCATCAAGATTGGCAACAATTTCTTTTAACTTTACAGAATACACCTGTTTTTCCTGAACTTCAATTTGTTTGTCCATTACCTGTTTTTGCAGACGAATTACTGTACTATAACCAGGTACCACAAAATAAAGCGCAACCAAAAATATGATAAAAAATAATATTGGAATAAAAATAGCTTTTTTCATAACTTCATAATTGGATGGTTACAAACCAAAAGGCATAATAAGTTCTTTATTTAAGAAAAACTCAAATTGAGCACTGACAAATCCATCCCTGTCTAAACTAATGCCTGACAAAACAGGGGCGTTGATATTTTCATTTTGTTGAAAAATCAAAAACTGTTGTCCTAATGTTTGGAAATTTTCTGTCAAAACCTCTAATGAAATTTTCAATCCATCATTTGAAAACTGAAATGAAGTAAATTGAGCTAATGGATGGGCTATAGAACGAATAAGATCAAAAATAACTGTGGTTGTTCTGTGCTCTTTGAAAACTTTAGAAAAATCATTAATTCTTTCAGCTGTAGCAATTAAATCCCTACTCGTACTTTCATATTCTCTAACAAGAACTATAATCTGACTATCTAAAAACTGCTTTTCTTCTTCTAATTCAGTGAGCTTATTTCTTGTTAAAGCAAAAGGCACAAAAATTCCTAACAACAAAAGTACCCCTATAATAAGCATAGTGTTGACCCATCTCGGATCTTTTTCTTTCTGCTTTGGAATTATTTTTATAAATGATTTTTCAGGCATACAAAATGATTAACTCATACTCATCATTGCAGCGCCAACAGCAACGGCAAAAGAAGGCGCCATTTCTTTTAATCTCTGTTCTAAAATAGGAGGATATATCAAACCAGCAAAAGGGTCTGCCTTTTGAACTTTTTTCTTAAAATAACTTTCAAGATATTCTCTTAGACCAAACATTGTTGCTGTGCCTCCTGTTAAAATAACAGCATTAATTTGCTTGCCAGATTCTTTTTCAAACCGTTGATAAACTCTTTCTGCTTCAATAGCCAAGTTCTTTATCTCTTTAGTAATAATAGTAGCACTCTGTGGCTTGTTGGGATCTAATCCATGCCTTATCTTTAATTCCTCTGCTTCTTCAGCACTAATATTCAAAGATTGACTCAATGTCCTACTCAAGCCCGTGCCAGAAAGATCAAAACTCTGACTCAACTGCAATATTTTCTTTTCCACAATACTAACGGTGGTACTCTGCCATCCAATATCTATTAAACAGACAGGTCCCCAAAATTTACCCCCTGCTAATGATGACCTTATCAAGCCAAAAACCTCTGCTTCCATGCCTTGCACATCAAAATCACACAAAGTAGCTAATTTCTGATAACCCTGCAAAACCTTATTCGGCACAGCCACTAAAAGTATCTTCAATTTAACTCCTGGAGAAACTTGTTTTTTTTCAATAATCTGCCAGTCAAAAGTAACCTCTTCCAATGGCAGAGGAATATGATGCCTTGCTTCAAATTCTATTGCTTGAGGCACTTCTGTTTCAGTCATCGGTGGCAAGTCGAAAGTTGTAAAAAAGGTTGAAAAATCAGGAATAGCAAATGTTACCTTCTTTTCTTTAATTTTAGCTTTTTTCAACACAGCTTGCAAAACATCAAAAACCCTATCCCCTAAAAGCAATGATTTTTCACCATAAAATGTTTTCAAAGAAGTGTTCTTGCGGGGCAACTTAAATTCAACATAATTCTCTAATTTCTTTTTATCACCTGACAAAGAAATCTCCACCATCTTTATACTGGCTGCACCTATATCTATGCCTAAAAAGTTTTTTGTAAATAAACCCATAACTTTTACTTCATAAAAGAAATCACAAATTCCAAACTCCAAATTACAAACAAATTCACTGCTAATGTAATATGAGCGATCGCTCATATTACATTAGCACTATAAATCATTGAAGAATTACAAATTGATTGAAAACTGTTTTCTTTTAATTTGATTTTAGTATACCATTAAAATAAACCTTAGACTACGGTGTGTTTTCTTACTCGCTCTAAAACAATGGAACTAAAAAATATAAGAAATCAAATACTAAATACTATATTCCCTCAATTCTGCCTGAACTGTCATAAACAAGGTATGCCTATCTGTCGCGACTGTCTTTCCTTAATTGAACTTTCAGAATATTCTTTCTGTCCTTACTGTAATATACCTAAAAGAGTTTTTAATGAAGGTGTCTGCGCAAAACACCAACACCTCCATCTTAACGGACTTTTTTCAGCCACAGAATACAATCAAAACTTAGTAAAAAATCTAATCCACAAATTCAAATACCCTCCTTACTTAAAAACCCTCGGGCCATATTTAGCTTATTTAATAATAGCACATATATCTTTGACAAAAAACAATCTTTTTCAACGAGGTGGGGAAAACTTTATCTTTATCCCAATCCCCATCCATGAAAAGAAAAGAAAGAAAAGGGACTACAACCAATCAGAAATCCTATCACAAGAGCTCTCACAAACTCTAAATATTCCACAACAAACAAATATACTTTTCAAAACCAAAAAAACAGACACACAAACCAACTTAACAAAAGAACAAAGAGTAGAGAATATAAAAGATGCTTTTACAATAAAAACAAAAAATCCCCAAGACATAAACATAGATGGGAAAATAGTTTTATTAGTAGACGATGTATTCACAACAGGAGCAACAATGATTGAAGCATCAAAAACTCTAAAAAAAGCAAAACCAAAAGAAATATGGGGAGTAACAATAGCAAGAGAACCAAAAAGACACTAATGTCCTACCTAACAAGGTAGGACACGACGAATTACTTAAAAGGACAACACTTTGTCCTTTTAATGTCCTATCAATATCCTACGACGCAAATGGTAACATTTCTAACTTTTTTCTACACTTGTATAAAATCAGAAACTTCCCCATTTTCCCACATTCTAAATAACTCTTGCATAGTGCTTCACTACTCATGGCAGTGAAACACTATGCAGTATACCTTATCAACATTCTTGATTGGCAACAAATGGGCACGATCGTGCCCATTTGTTGCCAATCAAGCGTGAAGTCAATAACGACGGGGTCTTACAAATAATTTGTAGTAACATTATAGTTAAGACTTATTATGCGCTATTTTTTATGAATTTATTTATCTTTTGTTCTTATAAGCACTCCATCCTTTTTCTCATACTCCCGTTTTGCATTCTTATCAATTTTTTTCAAAATTTCATTCTCTAAATCAATACCTAAAATTTCTGAAAGACCTAAAAGGTAGATAACAACATCAGCTAATTCCTCACCCACATCAGGTAATTTTTTGTAGTGGGCCCTACAGGCCTCTGAAACTTCTTCATGAATTAAACAAAACTCCTTATAAATATCGGTAGTATTAAACTCTTTTTGAACCTTATTATCGTAAACTTGTTTTTGTAACGCCTTAAAATCTATCATAATAAAAAAATTATATTTCTAAATCGGAGCTAAAATATTTAACTATCTTCTTCTAATAACTTCTTATCTTGTGGTTCTTTTAAGTAATTTTCTGTTGAAGAAACTAATTTACCACTTTTCTGTTCTAAATCTTTTCTCGCTTTCCCAGCCACACTGCCACCTTGTTGCGCTGTTTGTTTATTCTCTTCAAACCCTACGGCATCTCTATTTCTTGTTATCTCTGTAGTGGAGGCCTCTCCCAACATAGAAAAAATCAATTCCAAATCTGTCATATGATCTCTTAAATTTTCTCGTTTAAGTTTTTTAAACTCTTTGTATTGAGATGGTGTCATTTCAAAAGTAGCTTTTGAAATTTCAGCTGTTAAAATTTCATACTCCCTTTGTTCTTTTATGGCTCGTTTTTGCCATTCATCTGTTAACTCATCTCGAATAGCAATTCCCCGCATCCGTTTTTCAATCCAGCTATCACTATACCCCTTAGCCTTGTATAAAGCACGGGTTCTTTTGGTTGCTAGTTCTGGATCCTCTATTTCTTGAATTCTTTCATAACCAACTCGCGCCAACCAACGCTTGAAAGGTTCGGCCTTGGGAGAAGAAATTGACTGAATAATGCGAAACAGCCCTTCTGTATTCGCACAATTCATTTTTTGAAACCCGCCGTCTGTTGGTATGGAAAGGGTATGTACAATTCGTACCCACCCTTTAGCAAGTTCGATATCGCGCTGTTTCATACGTTGTACATATTGTTTTGGATCGTTAGAATCAATCAAAGCCAAAACAATATCTTCAATCACAAACCACCACTCATTATTATGAATTATTTTCCTAACCTTTTTACCCCTAAAAACAGCAATTTTGGTTGTAATTGTATCAGCTCCTTGTTTTGTTTGTTTTTTGTTTTTAGACATAAATCTAACAAAATATACAATTAAAAATTGGCGGAAAGGGTGGGATTCAATCTATTTTTAACAGATTAAACTTCGCTAATCACATCAAATCCTTTAAGGCTACCAGTAATTACCAAGCCAACTATCCGACCACCTTTAAATTTCTTCTGCGCTTTAATTTTAGAGGCAATTTCATTTAAGGTTGCACCAGAACCGACTGCATCATCAATTAGTAAAATATTCTTATAATTAGACCGCCCCTCTACAACAAAAGTCCTTTTTGCGTTTTCTACTCTATCTTCTAATTTATTAAGAGTTTTTTGTGGAATAATAATGGGTGTTTTAATTTTAGTAATCTCTATCCTATTTTCCTCAAGCTTTAAATTATTTTCTAACTCTTTCATAAACTGCACTTCTCTTCTTACTGTCGGGGGTACGAAGGCAACTGCATCAATTTTATATTTCTTAATTAGCTTACTAATTTTTGGCTTAATCTCTTGAGCCAAATCTTTAATCATAACCTTGTTTTGGCTTTGTTTAGCATAAAGCAAGGTTTGACCAAGTTTTGTTTTGCCAAAATGAGGAATAGCATAAAAATCCAAATAAAAAATATCATCTAAACAAACTTTAGAAAAGGTGCTTTTCATCTTTTTCATGCCATCAATTAAACCATCTTTTCTAATACTATTATATTTTTTAATAATATTTACATAATCAATAGCTGATTTTTCTACATTCTGCTCTCTTTTTGAACACCACAATACAAAACCCTCCCAGCCATTTTTCATCTCACCGCCTGGCGTAATGGTCAAAAAATTCTCTTCAATAATCTTTTTTGTTGTATCAGACACTTTATGTTCTTCTTTGTCTACTTTTTTCTCTGAAATAACATAAAAAACCTTTGGAACCTTGCCAATTTTATAAACTTTGCCCTGCTCTTGGAGTTTTGTCAGATGCCTAAAAATCGTCTGTTTACTCAAACCAAAATGATTAATAATATCTCTAGCAGGCGTCTGTTTTCTTTCCTTAATGAATTCTAAAATTTTGTCTGTTGTATCATTTTTCATTAGGTTAAATATAGCATAGTTTACTATTGACTGTCAATAGTCAATAGTCCACTTATTCACAGCATAAACAAAATAACCAACTCTTTTAAGTCGGTTATTTTATAATGCGGTGTGTTTTGGTTAAAATTAGAACTTATTTTTGCGAAAACTTTGACGCCGACTTCTGACTTGCCCGTCCGCGCTCCGTGCAGGCGACGCTAACACCACACCCGTGGCAA
>JABMPZ010000053.1 GCA_013203565.1 Parcubacteria group bacterium
GAAAATACAGTTAGAACAGAAATTGAGATTAAAGCAGAAGTCTCAGAAGGGAAGATACCCTCACAATTAAAACCTATAGTGGATTTTATAACAAAAAACAATCTAACCAAAGATGAGTTTATAGACACTCGTTTTAATGAAAATAATCCGTTGTTTAAGGAGAACCGAAAAGCAATGGATAAGTCAGGTGTTGGTGTAAATAAAACATGGAGTGATTTTGGATTCAAGAGCAACCTTGACTTTTATGATCGTGTAATTAAGGAATATCCCGACTTAGCCAAAGCAGAAATACCAGAAGCGGTAAAACCTGAAGCAATCGCTCAAAAACCAGAGGTAACTACTGAGATACCGGAAGTAAAGATAAAATTAGAATCTGAAAAAGCCACCGAAATGCAATCTGTGTTTGAAAAACAGCGAGCCGAGATTGAAGATTATCGAAAAGGCAAAAGAATAACACCCTCCAAAGTATATAGATTTCTAAAAAGAAAACTTATTGATACGTCAGGCAACATTAAAAAGAAACTTGATAAAACAGAATCAGGTAAAAAAGTTATAATTAAGCACGATTTAACCAGAGGTGCTTCTGCTAAATCTGCTCTTGAATATGGGCAAATATATAACGAAATATTTAAAGGTCTTTCAACGTCTGAAAAAGGATTGCTTGGTAATTTTAGACAAGCCAAAAGAAGTATTGAGGTTGAAGAACTTGGTCGAGACATAAAATCTCCTGGCACAAAAGAACAGAACAAGGCATGGTTAGATGAGTTAAAAAAACAAAATCCAAAATTATATGAAAAAATAGAGAGCTCTTCTAAGAAAATTGATGAGAAATTTAGAGAATATCTTGATTTTCGCAAAGAAGAAGGACTTCTCACCGATGAAGCCTATGAGGCAATACAAGGTCAGGTAAGATACAATCCCAGAAAATTCTTAAAACATATTGATGATGAAATTACCTATGAATTTGCGGGTAAAAAAATTACTGTAACTAATAGTGGAATAAAATCACTTGACAAAGGAAGCGAAACGGCACTTGTAAACGATCCAGAATTATTACTTGCTGAATATATTTCAAGAACGAATGGAATTGTAGCACGTAATAGAGCTGCAAAACAATTATATAAATACACAAAAGAAACGCCAGACAATGAATTTATTGAAATAGCAAAAACCACTAAAAAAGGATTTAAAAAAACACCACATGGCAAGACCGCTATTAGTGCTATGATTGACGGTAGAGAACATAGAATGTGGATGACTAACGACATGGCAAAAGAATGGGTTGTACGTGACCCTGAAATATCTCAAGGACTTGCACAAGCTGTGCGATGGTTGTCAGGTAGTGCTATTCTAAAGCCAATGGCAACGGGGTTAAATCCAGAGTTTGCTGTGGCAAATGTACCAAGAGACATTGCCCATATACTTTTTACTACAGATTCATATAGTACATTTTTACCACTTGCAACTGGACAAATGTTGGCTGACGTTACAACCGTCGCTAAAGATGCTTTTAGTAGAAAAGGTCGTTATATAGATTATATAAAAGAAGGTGGTGGGATGGAGTTTCTTACCCATCAGGGTAGAGTTACCAAACACCGATTAACTGGTAATAGAACCGTAGATAATATTCAAAAAGTTTTGGGATATACCGGAGAAACAAGTGAGATTTTAACAAGATTGGCATTACGTGAAAGAGCAATAAAAAACGGTAAATCCTCAGAAGAAGCAACTTGGATTGCTCGTAATTATCTTGATTTTGCACAAGGTGGATCGTGGGCAAAGGCTGCTGACACCGGTATTCCATACCTAAATGCTGGAATACAGGCAAGTCGTGGAATTATCCGGGGTGCGGTAAAACACCCATATAAATTTACAGCTAAGGTTGCACAAGTTGGCGCACTGGCGGTTGGTCTTTACTATGCCAATAGAAATTACAACCCTGAAGCATGGGAAGAAATATCTGAAGGCGCAAAAACACGTAATTGGATTATAACAACCCCCTGGTCAACATTAAATGAAGATGGGACTAAAAAATATTATTACTTTGCAATTCCCAAAGATCAAGGACAACGAATATTTGCAGGAGCATTTGAGGCGATCGCTGAACGTAAAGAAACTGGCAAACTGCCAACAGAAAAATTGATGTCAGAATTTAAAGACTTTTTCCCTTATATACCGACAGAATCGCTTTCGCCAACAATGGGTGCATTAATAGCATACTCTCAAAATAGAGACTTTTGGACAGGTAAGGATATTTGGGTTGGTCAAGATGTATTACCTAAAGAAGAGTATTATACAAATACACCAAAAGCGTGGATTGGAATAGGCAAGAAAACAGGAGTGTCGCCAGTAAAAGCACAAAGAGCTGCACAAAAAATCTTTACTTATAGAAATATTTATACTGACATGGTTGGTGGGGCATGGAAGGTAATAACCAAAGAAATGCCTGAAAAAGAGGTGTTAAAATTAAATACTGAGTTTTTAAAGAGCGCTCCTTTTATAAGAAGAATCCTAAAAAGCACCTATAAAGTAAAATCGGGCGAGATTAAAAGGCTTGAAATCGAAGAGAATACACGCAAACTTATTCAAAACAGGGAACTTCAGAATCTTTATAAACAATACAATAAAAAAGAAATAAAACTCTCTGCTATACTAAAACATATTAGTAAACAACCAATTACAGATAGAGACAGACTTAAAAGCAGATTGAGAAGAATGAAATCATATAAAGTTGTTAATTCCTGGTGGTTAGATTTAGCAGAAATAGATTCTCCAGAGGTTAGAGCCGTGGTTTTTTACACAAAATGGAAAGATGCTGATAAAAAAGAACGCCAACAAATGATTTCAACCACAAATAAGATCAAAGGAATCTCTTCAAAAAAGTTTTTATATTTGTTTAATAAATTAAAACATACCGACGCTCCTTGATCTCTTGACATCATAAGAGGCTTGCCCTGTATTGATTCTCTATTATTTTTCTCCCCTATAAACCAAATTATTTATATATTAATTACGAATA
>JABMPZ010000054.1 GCA_013203565.1 Parcubacteria group bacterium
GAAATAGGGTCATCGAAAACAAAAGGAGATATATCTGTTTTACCTTCGACGTCTGCAAAAAAAGCAGCAAGGGAAAAAATTTTGTATTCACCTTCGCTCAATATGTTTTCTGTAATAATACCATTTACACCTTTCAATTTTAATTGGTGAAGTACTTTCCCTTTTTCAGTTCGAGTCTTAACTAATTCTATATTAATGTGAGTTGCACCAAGGCATTCTAATTCCGTATTAAATCGCCCAATAAATGCATTTGTTATTAAATCTTCTGCCAAATCTCCTTTCTTTCGTGACAAGCCTGAAGTATTTGTTAATTGTTTTGCCACTTGAAGTTTATGAATTTTCTTCAATCTTTCAACTTCTTCTTTAATGGCTTGCTTTTGCTGCGAAAGCCATTGACGAACTTTTAACGAAAGAAAGTTTTCTTCTAACTTGTCCTTATTATTGTTTTTTGCATCCTTCTTATATATCTTAATATTTTTTTCATAGGTAGAAGATTGCTGGCTAATTATCTCAATCCAGGAGGAATTTTTTCCCTGAATAACAACCTCTTTAGGAGAGTCCTGTTTTTTTGTTTGGCTTTCCAGCCATAAAGCATCCGTTTTTGGTAAAGGAATGGTAATATCTTCGATTTTATTAGCTTTTGAAAGTTGTTCTTTTCGTGTTCGTAGAACCTGATAGGTATTGTTAATCTGTTGAATTAAATCTATTTGGAATATGCCTGCAGCATCTATTTTTGTTTTCAGATTTTCTGAAGTTAAAATTTCTTCTAGGCTATCAAAAGCTTCATCGTACTTATTTTTTGCTGACTTGGCTTCTTTCTTTAAATTACCTTTAACAAACTTTTCAAACCCTTTTAATCGGTCTTTGGCTTTTTTTAACAATGGTTGCTGACATAAGACACAGATGGCCTTTTCTCCAACGTATGGAAATAACTTGTCCTTATAAGCTTGCTCCTCTGAATATTTCCGAGCTTGCTCCCATAGCGACTGCCATACATCACTTCCAACTCCCTCCAATGGTGCGTTTTTAAATATTTTATCAGCTGCAATTTTTGCGGCTTTCTTTTTCAAGATTTCATTACTTTTAAATGATAAAATTGTTTGATAATTCTGATCTGAATTTTGTTTAAAACATTTGATTGTTTCGTCAATTATAAAGTCTATATGTTGTTTTTGATTACTTAATTGATTTGCTTTAAATTCTGGTGTTTTTTCTTTTAGCCGTTTATCAGTTTCTTCAAGCTCTTTAATATCCTCTTTTTTCCATGTGCATTTTTTGTTCAAGTCATTAGAAGTCGTTTCATATGACAGTTCCTCATACCACTGACCAAGTTCTGAAAATACATATTCTGAAGGAAGAGCTGGTTTTTTTGAAATAAGTTTATCTATTTCATCATCAAGCTGCAAGCCTACTGTTTCACATAATCTAATTAAATCCGTAAAAAAAGAAAGTATTGGCGGTTCATAACTAACTTCATTCTCAATATTAACATAAACCTGGCCACAAGAAGTGTCAAAAATATCAACGTTCCTTAAATCTTTTATCACTCCAGAAGTAGCATCCCATAAAAATGGTTTTTTTACGCCATCTTTTTCGTAGGATATTAAACATCCTTGTCTTTGTGGTGTTTTTGACCATACATTGGGAAGTAATAAACCTGGATTTCTCGCACCACATGCATGTTTTAATATCCGGACATAACCAGATTTTCCTGTCCCGTTCTGTCCATATATTATAGAAAGATTTCCGCTTCCTAGTTCAAGAGATTTCTTTGGCGCCAAAGCATTGATTCCTTGTATATCACTTATTGCACAAAGACGGAGAGTCTGTTTAGCATTATTTTCTAAGTCGTCTAAGGGAATATCAACTTTATTGCTATCTGGTTGATTATCTATTTCTCCTTTACATAAATCAACAAGTTCATTAATTTCTGAATCAGTTAAAGTGCTTTTTTGAATGAGTATTTTAGCTGCTTCTTGTAACCACTTCGATCGAGTCTTAAACCAATTTGCAATATTTTCCAAAACTAATCACTCCTTAATATATATAGCGTAAAAATTTAAAAAGAGGATTATGGGTTATGTCTTGC
>JABMPZ010000055.1 GCA_013203565.1 Parcubacteria group bacterium
AAAGCAGATTATCTATTTTGCTGTTTCTTTATTATTAATTGTTTTATTGAGTTTTTTAGATTTAATGTTTTTAAAAACGAATTCTTATTTAATTTTAATATTTTATTCTCTTTCTCTTTTATCCCTTGCAGGGCTTCTTGTATTTGGTGAGATAACAAGGGGAATAAGGGGTTGGTATAAGATAGGGCCTATTTCTTTAGACCCTGTGCCATTGTCAGCTATTGTTTTGATTATTGTTTTGGCAAAGTATTTCTCTTCACGACATATAGAGCTTAAAACCTTTAAGCCAATTGTTCTTTCTGCTGTTTATGTTGCTTTACCGGGGTTGTTGGTTTTTTTACAGCCAGACCTTGGAAGCGCACTTACTTTAGTTGCTATTTGGTTTGGTATAGTTGTTTTTTCTGGGATTAAGTTAAAACATTTTTTCATTCTCTGCCTCATATTCTTAGTATTGTTTGCTGTTGGTTGGAAATTTGTTTTAAAAGATTATCAGAAACAAAGGATTTCAAGTTTTATGAACCCAGCACTTGACCAGCAGGGGATATCTTGGAGTGTAAATCAATCTAAAATTGCTATTGGCTCTGGTGGGCTCTTGGGACAAGGAATCACCCATGGCACGCAAACACAGTATGGGTTTTTATCAGAGCCCAAAACTGACTTCATATTCTCAACAATTGCTGAAGAAGGAGGGTTTGTGGGGGCTGTGATTGTTCTTGGTTTACTATTGTTATTATTCTGGATGATAATTAGAATTGCTTTTAGGACTGATAACAATCTTACTCGTCTTTTTGCCTCTGGGTTTGGTTTTTTGATTTTATCCCAGGCATCTATCAATTTAGGTATGTGTTTAGGTCTTTTGCCGGTTATTGGGTTACCTCTACCATTCGTAAGTTACGGAGGTAGTCAATTACTGGCTTTCTACACAGGCCTAGGAATCCTAATGAGTTTGGAGAAAAAGGATTGACCATAAATACAATAATGTTATAGTATAGTATAGTAATGTTAAGCGGAAGGAGTCGGACTCCTTCCAAGATATAAAAAGTATGTTAAAAAACAAAAAACAAAAAGGGTTTTCTACAATATTAATTGTAGTTGCTGTGTTAGTGGTTATCGCTGGCGGGGTTTTGGTTTGGCAGTATTTGCCTGGGTCAGTAAAGCAAGGGCTACCCGCAGATAATGAAATGGCTGATTGGGAAACATATTCAGATGATATAGCAGGTTATCAAATCAAATACCCTTCTTCTTATACGACAAAAATATCTAACTGTTTTGTGAATAAAAAAGATGGGCAAAAATTAAATGACGAAAAATCAATAAATATTAGTGATCAAGTAAAACTGTCCGTTCATATTTGCTATTTTAATGGAACCGCAAGCGATTTATTTCAAGAAGATGGGTTTGTTCCTATAACTATCGGTGGTCGAAGTGCTTTTAAAAAAGAATTTGAAATAAGGGGCGGAGGAAGGGGCTGGTATTATATTCAAAAAGACAATTCAAGTGTTATATTTATTGATGCAAATTGGGCTTATTCTGGAATATATCCAAATACAGTTGCCGACGAGGATTTCAATAAGAGAAAGCAGACTATAGATCAAATTCTTTCCACGTTTAAGTTTGTTGAAAAAGAGCTTCTTACTTCCTGTTCTGGATGTAATGAATGCAAAGAACTTTACGACGTTGCGATTGAAAGAAAAGATGAGAACATATGTAAAAACATACCAGTAGATATAAGATATTGCTCATATAGTGGAAATGAATGTTTTGTGTTTTTATCAAAGCTTAAAGATGACATTTCAATATGTAAAATGGCTGACACGCGATATGATAGTTCATGTGACGATTACTTCCAGGAGCAAGGGAAGAATCTTCCACCTGTTATTATAACTCATCAGGAGAAAAAGGATTGGGAGCTGTACAAGAATGAAGATTTTAGTTTTGAAGTGGGGTATCCATCTATAGCAAAATCTACAGATACAAGAACAAACAAAACTATTTCTTTAGAAACAGAGGTAAATCCTAGATGGTATGGCGATGATTTTGTTGTACGTTTTGTTAATTTGAATATTTCAATTAAGGTTGAGGAGCAAAAACAAGAACTTCCTATGAGATTATGGGTACAAAAATATGAGGAGTGCGGTCTATTTTTTAAGCCATACGGGAGAGATATGCAAATAGCTGGTGTGGAAGGATTACAGATTGAGGATGCAATGACTTGTCCACCTGGTGGTGGTGGAAAATCAGGCACTGTTTATCTGCCAAAAGATTCAAAGATTTATAGTTTGTCAATTGGTATTGGAGAGGGTTATTCGATTGATAATTTAGGCGAAATTTTTAATCAAATGCTTTCCACATTTAAGTTTATTGATTAAACAACTTAAGTTGTGGATAATTAGCTTGACAATGCGATTTTTGACTAGTAGAATGGGTTGTAATAGGCATAATTGTACAATTTTGCCTAATAACATAAAAGATAATGGACAAAAATGAAATAATTAAGATTTTAGAAGATTGGAATTTTTGGAATAAAAGTATTGCAATTGGCATAAAGAGACCTTTTTATTTAGAAAAATTGCAAAAATTGCTTACAGCTAAGCAGATTATTGTTATCACAGGAGCCCGTAGAAGCGGGAAGTCTTTTATTATGCGCCAATTAGCAGAAAACATTATTCAACAAGGCGTAGATAAGAAAAATATCTTAATGATTAATTTGGAAGACCCGAGGTTTGTTGACTTAGATGTTTCTTTATTACAGAAAATTTACGAAACATATTTAGAGTTTTTGCAACCAAAAGGCAAACATTATGTTTTATTAGATGAGGTACAAGAGGTTGAGAAATGGGAAAAATGGGTTTTAATGATGCAGGAGTTAAAAAAAGCCCAGATAATTCTTTCTGGATCTAACGCTAAATTATTAAGCAGAGAATTAGCCACCCTATTAACTGGTCGCCATTTAAATATGCAAGTTATGCCACTTTCTTTTAAAGAATTTCTAAACTTTAATGGCGTGGCTAATAGAGATGAATTAGCTGTAAAGGGTTTACTCAAAAACTTTATTGAAGAAGGAGCTTTTCCTGAGGTTGTTTTGAATAAACAAAAGAAAGAACTCCTTTTAACCTATTTCAATGATATTTTAGAAAAAGATTTAATAAAAAGATATAAAGTAAGAAAAACAGAAAAGTTTAAAGAAGTTTTAAAGTTTTATTTCAGCAATATATCTTCTTTGGTCACCTCTCGGTCTTCGGCTAAATCTTTAGAAGTGTCTGCAGAAACAGTAGAAAAGTTTTCTTCCTATTTTGAAACAAATTATCTTTTGTTCTTTTTAAAAAGATTTTCATTTAAAACAAGAGAACAGAATAAAAGCCCTCGTAAGGTTTATGCTATAGATGTTGGCTTATCCAATGCTGTTGGCTTTAGGTTTAGTGAAAATATCGGCAAGTTAATAGAAAATGTTGTTTTTCTCCGTCTTTTAAGAAAGAGTTTGTCTAACCCTTTGATTGAAATTTTTTATTGGAAAGACGAAAAACATAAAGAGGTTGATTTTCTGTTGAAAGAGAATACAGTTATTAAACAGCTTATACAGGTTTGTTGGGATCTTTCGGATATTAAAACAAGAAAAAGAGAGATTGATGCCTTATTAAAATCTAGTATAGAATTACAATGTAATGATTTATTAGTTATAACTGACGAGGATGAAAAACAAGAGGAAGTAAAAGGCAAAATAATTAAATTTGTTCCTCTTTGGAAATGGCTTTTGAACGAGAAATAATTTGAAGAATATAACTTAAAAACAAGAACAGGAAGGAGCCAGACTCCTTCCAAGGGATTAAAAAGAAGTAGAAAGGTTGATTTTTGCCCTTAAATTTGCTATTTTTAAGTAAGAAAGGAGTATGACTAATCAATATCAAAAAAGAATAAAGGCTGATCCAAAAGTATTGGCAGGAAAACCAATTATTAAAGGAACTCGCATTGCAGTAGAGTTTGTTTTGCGTTTGTTGGCACAAGGCATGACCGAAAAAGAGATTTTGGAAAATTACACACATCTTAAAAAGGAAGACATTAAGGCAGTTTTAGAATACGCTGCACAGGTCATTGGGGAAGAGCAGGTTTTCCCTTTAATATTTCCTAAAACTCATAAATATGCCTAATGTGCAATTATTGCTCAACGAAAATATTGGTGTTAAGACGGCAAAATTTTTACGCGACAAAGGTTATGATATTAAGTCAACCATTGAGGATTTTAGAGGGGTAGACGACAAGACATTAATGAAAATAGCTGATAAAGATAAGCGTATTATCGTTACCCTAGATAGGGATTTTTGTCAATTAGTCTTCCGCGATACTTTACCTTGTCGCGGTATTGTTTTACTAAGGTTGAATAATGAGTTGCCAGAGAGTATAAATAAGGTGTTAGATTTATTTTTAAAAAATAACAAACAAGATTTAAATAATAAGTTTGTTGTTGTTTCTGAAAATAGAGTGAGAATAAGACGAATTAAATAAACATTAAAATGATATGCCAAAAATAAAAAAAATATGTTAAAAAATAAAAATATGTCAAAACAAAAAGGATTTTCTACAATGTTAGTTGTTATTGTCGTGTTGGTAGTAATCACTGGTGGGGTTTTGGTTTGGCAGTATTTGCCTGGGGAGTCAGTAGATGAAGGTCAGATAGAAACAGAACAATCAGTAGTTGATGAAGAAACAGCCAATTGGCAAACTTATCGGAATGAGGAGCTGGGGTTTGAAGTGGAGTATCCGAGAATATGGCCACTTCCTCAACAGTTAGCGTTTCATTCTGAAGATTATCAATGGCAAGAGATGGGAAAAGTTGTAAGGCGGAGGGAAATAACAGCGGGAGTAAAAGTTGATATCTCTTTTGCCAAAATTCCTGAAAATATTGAATGGCGTGAATGGACCACCCTTGGAAGAGGTGCGGTTGGAGATGTGGTTTCTTCTGAGTTCGCAACAATCGGTGATAGAGAAATATATCGCATTGTTATGGAGGGTAGCAAGACAGAGGACATTGCAGGAAGAAATTATATAGAGGTGAGGTTTACGGACCCAATTCAGGAACAAGAAGTTATTTTTATTTTATACAGCCTTACAGAGGATAGAGAGAAGAATGAGGAAATTTTTAATCAAATCATTTCCACATTTAAGTTTATTGATTAGGTAACACGGGGACAGGCATTTGCTTAGTCCGTAGTTTTTCTAATTGGGCTTGACATTGTATTTGGTATAAGTATAATGGGATTAAG